>JAGCLR010000073.1 GCA_017646885.1 Methanobrevibacter sp.
CTTTTTAGGGTTTGAGGACTAATTACTTTCTTGATGTCCTTTTCAAGCTGGCGATTATATAAATTAATCTCCATTGTTCTCATTAACTTATCTTCAATGTTATGTGCCTCATCAAGAATAAGCAAGCTTCTTTTTCCAAAGTGCTTAACATAATTCAATTCCAATATTGCATAATCATAATTCATCAAGGTAATTGGAGAATTGATAGCATTTGCCTTCTGTTGCCAGTACTTGCAGTGATCATTTGTTTGGAAGAACACATCACTTCCAAAGGAATCCTGGAAAGCCAAGTCTCCAGTTAATGTTGGATTCTTGCTTATTCCATAAGGACAGAAGAACTTGGCAGACTTTGGTGCTGTTTTACATGCACCCATATCACAGGTAACTTCAAAGCCATCCTTTAAGCAGTCAAAATTGCCTCTTCCCTTTACGAGAGGGAAATCAAACTCATCTGCATATTGCTTTTGAAGCTGTTTAGTCATTGTCAAAATATATGCAGATTCATACATACGGGCCAATGTGGAAGCAATAGCTGATTTTCCTGTTCCTGTACCTGCCTCCAATATGATATATTTGTATCCTTTTGAAATGGCCTCTTCAATATCTGCAATAATCTCCAGTTGACCTTCCCTTGGCTTTTCAAATGGGAAATTCTCTATTATCTGTTCTGGAATTTCAGGATATTCCTCTTTCAATCTATCAATGACCTCTTGAGGAAGGTCATGCTCTGCAATATCATAAACCTCTGCAATAGGAACATCCAATTCTTCACTAACGGTTATAGGCTTTCGATTTTCATATTGATAAAGCCCTTTAGCAGTATTTTTAGCCTTATTATTAGCCTTCTTTTGATAAGGTTTTTTAGTCCTATCTGCAACGTATTTTCCACATACGCAATTTTTCTTTAGCATCCCACAATTGGGACAAAATAATGAGTCTGACATTACAATTATATTAGAATTAAGTTATATAAAAAGGTTTTAGAAAGAGCAATTGAAAGGTAATATTTTGATTAGAATATTGATATTAGCCAGTGAAATTGAATTTAAATTGTTAAATAATAATCAAAGCAAAATAAGAATGAAAAATTTGAATGAAAATAGAAAAAAATAGGAAAAATAGTAAAATAAAAATATAAAAAATGTAAATAAAAAAAGAATAATTAATTAAAAGATTAATTAATTATCTAGTAAGCGAAAGCTTCTCCATCTGGGGATTCCACTAAGAAATTGCAGCAGTCATCACCCATGGTGAAACATTTAACTTCAGTTACTTCAACATCCTTTTTAAGATAGTTTGCAAATAAAGCTTCAAAAATACCTGCATCTAAGTAACAGGTTGGTTTTCCTTTCTTAGGAAGCAAACTGCATTCGAAACATTCATAAGCTGTAATGTTGATTATGTCTCCCAATTCAATTTCGAGTTTGCCTAAACCATTGTCTTCCCAGAATTGAATGATATTGTCACAGAACTTGTTAATGTCCTCTTCGTAAAGCTTTTCATACATTGCTGCTCCAATATTCTTACCGGATTGGTTTAAAACAGGGTTTATGTTGATTCCCTCTTGGATTAAGTTAGATCTTAAAGTGTGGAACAATAGGAAAGAGAACTTGAAGTTTTCTACATCCATGATGTTTTTAACCAAGAATTCAGCTTGTCTTTCTTCCAATTCCTTTTCATCTCCAGATTGTACTTCACCTAAGAATTTGGAATTGATGAAGAAGATTTTCTTTCTGTGATCGTTTGCATCGAATCTGTAGCTTACGATTCAATCTTCTCTTAATGATTTCAAATGAACGGAAATGGTAGTTTTGGATTTTCCAGTGTTTTTAACAATTTCATCAAATTCCATATCAGTGTCTTTCAACATTGAAAGAATTGTTAA
>JAGCLR010000074.1 GCA_017646885.1 Methanobrevibacter sp.
AATAGGGGATTTTGAAACCTTTCCATCTGACCAAATAGTTGTGTATGTGTTAAATTCCTCTTTTCTATCTGTAGCTATTTTAATGAAATCCATTCCATCTGTCGGATAATCCTTATTAGAAGTTCTGAGTTCAATTAAAAATGAATTACTGAAATATTGGGATAGATTCTCTCTAGATAACGTCAGATTTAATTTCTTTTCGTCAAAAAGCAGAATTCTTTCATCACGATATCTGTCAATGCCCTTATCCTGGATTATGTTTATTAATTTGTCAGTATGGATAATTTGAGGGAATTCATGATTAGGATATGGGTAATAAAACTTATAATTGGAAAAACCTGCTTCATCGATGATATTAGTGATTTCAGACTTTGAAAATGTTTGGACAGAATCAATATTGTTATATCCATTGACTCCACTGAATAGCTGATTTGTATGCTCCTCTTTAAATCCTGCAAAGTATTTTAAGCCTAAACGATTGCTTAAGGCTAAGAATATCACTCCATCTTCCTTTAGGAATCCTTTTAGATAATTCAAATAGTCAACATAAGGATTTTCAGACTTGACAAAGGATTTTGCATATTCAAAGACATTGCATAAGACGATATAATCAAATTTTTCCTCTAATTTAATATCATCAAAATCAGAAAGCAAAACTGTTGAATCTTCAGCTCTTTTTGAGATAATATTGCATTTTGACTGGCTATCCTCAATTGCACCGACACGATTGACTTTTTGTGTGAATAATGAGGTTAATTGGCCGTAACCAGCACCTATTTCCAATAGGCTTCCTTCCTTTTTAAATGGATACCATATGAATAAGTCATGTCTGAATGGAGAAAGGAAATAATGAAAATCATAATGGTTATTGATTCTTAAAGTATCGGTATAATCATTGTTTTCTAAAACAATGTCATATATTTTCTTTTCCAAATCTTCATCTTCGTATAATCTTTGATAAGCCATATAAAAACCTATTTTTTAGCTATTAAAATTTTTTAAATTGCAGTTATCATTAAAAAAATAAAAAAAGAAAATTGCTTTATAAGTATTAAAAAAATAAAAAAAGAAAAGGGGTTCGATATTTAGTCATTTGCTAAATTATCGAAGTATCCTTGGATGAATATAACTGGAGTTCCTTTGTCTCCAGAACCACTGGTTAAGTCACATAATGAACCGATTAAGTCAGTCAATACTCTTGGAGTGGTTCCTTCGGTAATCATTTGTCCGGTTAAGTCTTCATCTTTTTGTCTGATTTCTTCTTTGATTGCTTCTTTCAATTCTTCACCTTTCAAGTCAGCGAATTTATTGTCAGAAACATATTTCAATTTGATTTCATTAGGATATCCTACTAATCCGTCTGTATGTGCTGGTGAAACAACAGGATCAGCTAATTCCCAAATCTTTCCGACAGGGTCCTTGAATGCACCGTCACCGTAAACCATAACTTCAATTTGTTTTCCGGTAAGGTCAATCAATCTTTTTTGAACTTCTCTAACTAAGGTATCTCCTGTTTTTGGGAATAATTTTAACCTTTCTTCAGTTGCTTTGTTGGAACCGAGTAATCCGAAATCAGGGTTGCATCCGGAATCTCCAATAGGTTCGGTTAAGACTTCGTGGAGTCCGTATACATTTGCTCCTTCTTCCTTAAGCAATTTTGTGGTTTTTTCTCTTGTATGGATATCACAGGTTAAGACATCAGTGTTATAGTCGAGAATTGTTTTTACATCATTGGAGAAGACGAATTCAACTTCACAATCTTCACTTTCAATCAATTCTCTGTAAAAGTCAATCATGTTTATTCCGGTGAATGGGTGTTTCCATGAACCGAAAGTTTCATTATATTCATCTTCAGTGATGACGCTTCCTAAGTTGTATTCGCTTTTTTCTAAAACATCTTCATCTAAAATACCGTTTCCAACTTCATCTGAAGGGAATGAGGTTAAGAGAGTGATCTTGTCCATTGCTCTTGCAATACCCTTTAAGATAATGGAGAATCTGTTTCTACTTAAGATAGGGTTTGTCACTCCAATGTTTTTGGATGGGAACTTCTTTTGCAAATCTTCTGCAACATCATCTACAGTTACATAGTTTCCTTCTGAAATACCTACAACTGCTTCGGTAATTGCAACGATATCCTTGTCTCTAAATTCGAATCCTTCACTTTCCTTTGCTGCCATCAATGAA
>JAGCLR010000075.1 GCA_017646885.1 Methanobrevibacter sp.
CTTGCTGATTACTGTCCAATGCTCACATCCGTTGATGTTTAAATGGACTATGCTGTTTTCCTTAAGGCCTTTGGTATCAACTTCAACTCCATAGGCACTGAAGCCATAGCATTTTGCGGCATCAATCAATGATTGCATGCTTGTTCCATTAAGGCTTGTGTTTGTATGTTTGGACACTTCATTTAAGCTGAGATTAAGCCCCTTTCTGTTTAATGCAGTGGCAAGAGATGCAGGTCCGCAGCTGTAATTGTCATTTGCCATGACAACTCCACTTGTGTCCTTTTGCTTTTCTTCAATTGTCTCTTGGGAATTTTCTTCCATTCCATTCATTTCTTCCGATTTATTGGATTCATCAATATTCATGCTTGAATCAGATAAATCTAAAATTAGATCATTTTGGATTGTATCGTCTATTTTCAATGAATCTGCATCGCTTGCAGATATTTGGCCCATCATTAAAAATAAGGATACAATGCATATGATTAAAATGCTTTTATTTATTTTCAACATAATCTTGCTCCTATTTTTTTACTTAGCTTTAAAAATTGGATTTTTTTCGAGTAATTTTCTGATATATGAAATTAAACTTAATATAAATCTTTTATTTTGTAAACTATTTGAAATAAATAGTTTATTTTAGATATAAATTGATTTCCTTTTAAAACTAAGTTAATTTTTAATTTAAAATAGGATATATTTAAATTTAAGCATTTTAAGAGATTATTTTTTAATTTAAATTATAATATGCACTTTAAATTGAAATTTACGAACTCACATCAATTTTATAATGATTTCGTAATTATTTAAATGATTTTGATTCCATTATCCAATGATATTTTTATATACTATTATAAACAAAATTATCAATTGATATTTTATTTAAGATAATATTTTTACAAATTTTAAAGAAAATTCAAAAATTTATATTTATTGATTTATTTATGTGATTGAAATGGAAAGAGTAAACATTTTGGTAGAGGCGCTACCTTACATTAAACAGTTTTACAATAAAAAGGTCATGATTAAGTACGGAGGCCATGCTATGGTGGATGATGAAGCTATGGCTTCTACTGCAGGCGATACTGTGCTTTTAAAATATGTAGGAATGCAACCTATAGTTGTTCATGGAGGAGGCCCTGAAATTACCAGATCCATGAAGAAATTAGGAAAGGAACCTAAATTCATCAAGGGATTAAGGGTAACTGATGAGGAAACCATGAGCATTGTAAAGATGGTACTTGTAGGTAACATCAACACAGATATCGTATCTCAAATCTGCTTGCATGACGGTAAAGGGGCTGGATTGTCCGGTAAGGACAATAAGCTTATTGAAGCATGCAAGAAGATTCACAAGATAAAGGATGAGGAAACCGGTGAAATTGAAGAGATTGATTTAGGTTTAGTTGGTGAAATCAAGAAAATCAATCCTGAAATACTTGAAATGTACACTGAAAATGACTTCATCCCAGTTATTTCCCCAATTGGAATAGCTGAAGACGGTACTACATTGAACCTTAATGCAGACACTGTAGCTGGTGCAATAGCTGGTGAAATGGATGCAGAAAAGCTAATCATTTTAACTGATGTTCCAGGTGTCTTAAGAGACCCAAACGATCCTTCAACTTTGATTCAAAGAATTCATGTGGATGAGATTCCTGCTCTTGTTGAAGAGGGAATAATCTCTGGAGGTATGATTCCTAAGATTGAAACCTGTGTTGAAGCTTTAAACAATGGAGTCAAATCAGCACACATCTTGGATGGAAGAATCAAGCATACCTTACTTCTTGAAATCTTTACAAAAGAAGGTATCGGAACTATGATTTACAAGTAAATAATTCCATTTGTTTGTTTTTCAACTTTTTAAATTTTTTAACTTTTTTTATTTTTTTATTATTTACATTTTATTTTTAAATTAAATTCATCTTTTGAGGGGTGATTTGATGGACAATAAGAGACTTTTAATAATATGTTTAACAATAATAATTGTTTTAGGTATTTTTATTGGAGCATTTTATGTTATGAACTCCAATAATTCAAAGGACATTTCTGACAGCGCTGATTTAAACTTGTCTGATATAAGCGAGGACAACAGCTCTGAGATAAAAAAGGCATACATGGATTCTGATTCCAAACCAGCTAAGCATTATGATGATTGGCAAAAGGATTATGAAACCGGTTTGTATGATGAGTATGGAGACCCTATTTACCGTTCCGTATTTTCCACATCTGGCGGTCAGTACGATCCGGGAATATATGAAGCTTACTGGTCTTCAAATGGACCTATCAATGAAACAAGGATAGGTTAACCTTAATTCTTTTTTATTTTTTTACTTCTATTTTCTCTTTCTTTTTTTATTCTTTTTTTATTCTTTTTTTATACATTTTTGTTCAATTTTTTATGGATTTTTTAAATTTCTTTCTAATTAATATTTATATAATAAAAAATATAGTATTAATATAATAAATCATTGGAGAATAAAAATGCATAAAACTCATTATAAACTTCTTGTTTGTTTGATGATTTTCCTTTGTTTAATTGTCATTCCAACATCATTTGCAGCAGATGCTGATGCATATTCAATGGATGAGAGTATTTTCTCAGACAATTCCTTGAATCTTGCAGAATCTATAGAACATAAAGAGGATTCACTGGATTCTATAGATGATGATATATCATTAGATTCAGAGAATGATGAAGAGGAGATTCTTGATAGCAGTGTATCAGATAATGACATTCTTTCTGCAGATTATTATTATAATAGTTTAAATGCCTCTGATGGCTTAATAATAAAAAATAATTCTGTGATTCATTTAAAAAATGGAGTTTATAATGTTAATTTGTCTAAGAGTTTCAAAAATGTTAAGATTATTGGGCAAGATGCTAGCCAGACAATCCTTAAGAATTTGACGAAGAATGCTTTTAATGTATATGGAACTTTTACTCTTATAAATATCACTTTAGAGGGTGCTGAAATCTATAATTATGGCAAATTAAACGCTTCAAATGTAATATTCACTAAGGGAGATGGGCAAGTAGGTCTAGGTAGCGATCAATGTGGTGGATCTATTTGTTCCAAAGGAAATTCCTATTCTGTTTATTTGAATAATTGCAGTTTCTATAATAATTCTGCAAGATATGGTGGAGCAATCTATTCAAGTTCCAGCACATTAAAAATAACAAATTGCAGATTCTTTAATAATTCTGCAAGTATTGGAGGTGCCATTTATGCATATGGTAATAATCTTGAAATCACCAATTGTGAATTTATTGACAATAATGCAAGTATTGGTGGAGCTTTAACATTATTGAATTCCAGTTCTAAAATAACTAATTTAACTGGAATCAACAACAATGCAAGCAATGATGGCGGTGTGATCTATCAGATGTATGGAAATCTAACTGTTTCCAAATCCAATTTCCTATCAAATCATGCTAGAAACGGAGCTGGAATATCTGTAGTTGGCACTAAAACCCTTTCAATAACCAACAATACATTTATTAATAATTCTGCAATGGAATATGCTGGAGCAGTATACTATATCTTCAACAATAAAAGCAGTTTAGACAATTTCTATGAAAACAATACTGCATCAAATTCAATTTATGCTAATCTCTTCAGCACTTCCAATTTTGATTTCATTATCCAAGACAATAACTATACAATGTATTCTTATAATTTAAGCAATGGAAGCTTGCCAAGCAGTTACAGTTCTGTTTCCAAAGGTTATGTAACTTCCATTAAAAGGCAAGCTGGAGGAGGTAATTGTTGGGCTTTTGCTACAATTGCAACCTTGGAATCCTGTATTTTAAAAGCCACTGGAGCATCTCCTGAGGATATTGACTTGTCAGAAGAAAACATGAAAAACATTGCTGAACTTTATTCCGTTTACGGATGGGATGAGGAAACCAATGAGGGAGGATATCCGGATATGGCTTTAGGATACCTTTTAAGTTGGTTAGGTCCTATCAATGATTCTAATGATGCTTATAATTATGAAAGTCTTTTATCTCCAGTTTTATCAAGCATAATGCATGTTCAGAATGTATTGTATCTTAAAAGAGATAGTTATACTGACAATAATATGATTAAAAGAGCCATAATGGATTATGGAGCTGTTTTCACTCCAGTTTATACAAAATCCACATTAATGCCATATGATAGCACTATTGGGTATTATATTTATAATAATGTTTCAGTCCGTAACCATGCGGTTTCCATAGTTGGATGGGATGATAATATAAAGATTCCTGGTGCTCCTGGAAAAGGTGCTTGGATTGTTAAAAACAGTTGGGGAAATAGCAGGGGAAATAAGGGTTTCTACTACTTATCCTATTATGATAAGTCTTCAATTGAATTAGGAAAATGGGGAGATGCCTTTACATTCATTCTAAATGATACAATCAAGTTTGACAAGAACTATCAGTATGACATTGCTAAGACAGATTTCTTCTACAATACCACAAGTACAATATGGTACAAGAATATCTTCACTGCAACCGATAATGAGTATTTGACTGCAGTTTCAACTTACTTTGAAAAGGAAACCAATTATACATTATCCATTTATGTAAACAATACATTGAAATTGGTTCAATCAGCATTCACTAATCCAGGATATTGGACTATTGATTTAAGGGAACCTATCCAACTTAATGCAACAGACGTATTTGAGGTTGTATTTAAGATAATGGTTAAAGGAGATGTGGGAGTTCCTATTTCAGAGTCTCAAAGCTTAAACAATCAGTTTTATAGGAAAAACATCTCATTCATCAGCTATAACGGTAAAAGTTGGTTAGATTTATATGATTTGAAATGGAATGATTATCCTGATCACACTTACAAGTCACAAGTGGCTTGCATAAAGGCATTTACAATATTTGATAAGGTGGATGCTACAAGTACATGGAGTATGGATTTCCTCACTGTTGATGGAAAGAACTTCAATCCTGTAAATTTCACAGTTAATGTTACAAATCAATATGGAAGGCCAGTTAATTGCGGTAAAGTAAGATTTAATTTCACTAATGAAGACTCCTCTTATGATATTGTAGATGTGGATGTTTACAATGGTGTTGCAAAACTTAGCTACATATTCAAAAGAGGATTCAATAACATATCTGCTGAATTCGTATCATGTGCTTATAATTCTCTTGACAAATTCAATTCATCTGTGAACATTACAAAATATGATCTTGCAATGAATACAAGCATTTCATATTATTTCGATAGTGCATTTGTAAACATAACCCTTAATGACACAGTTAACGAAACCATTTTCTTCTTATTCGGATATAAGAACTTTACGACCAAAACAATCAATGGAAAGGCTTCAATCAACTTAACAGACTTGAAAGTGGGCTTCAACAATCTTATAATTGAAGTTTATCCTGCAATCTATGATTGCAATAATGACTCATACACTTTCACTGTTGACACATATGATACACAAATCATTCTAAGCAATCTTGAAACCATATACGGCAATGCCTATAAGTACAAGATCAAGCTCGTTGATGAGAATGGAACTCCGCTTGCTGGAAGAAAGATTCAGTATGTCTTGGATAAGACTTATACTGGCACTACTGATAAGAACGGTGAGATAACATTAACCAATATAAAAGCGGGCAATTATAAGATGGTAGTGACCTTTAAGGGGGAAAAGCTCTATTTGAAATCCTCCAATTCCGCTAAAGTCAATATCAAGACAACCGTTGTGCTTCCAAAATATTCCAATTTCACTTATAACTCCAAATACAGTGTGAAATTCAAAGATAAAAAGCTAAATCCTTTAAAGAACACTTATGTGACAATCGTATTTGGAGGAAAAAGCTATAAGTTAAAGACAGATAGCAAGGGAATAGTCAAGATCACTAATCATCTAAAGCCTGGTTCATATACTGTAAAGATTAAGAATCCGAAGACTTCTGAAGTTAAAACCCATAAGATTAAGGTATTGGCTAGAATTGATAAAAACAAGAACATAACCATGTATTATGGTGCAGGCAAATACTATAAGGTTAGAGTCTTGGACAATTATGGAAGAATTGCCAAAAAAGTGTCAGTTAAATTCATACTTAATGGCAAGACATATTATAAAAAGACTAACAGCAAAGGAATTGCAATCCTTAAGATTCGCTTGAATCCTAAAACCTATACTATTTCAGCAACTTATAAAGGATTTACAGTTAAGAATAGAGTAAAGGTTATTCCTCTCATTACAAAAAACATTTCCAGAAATAAAGCCAAAACAATTAAATTCACTGCCAAATTGGTTAATTCCAAAGGAAAAATCCTAAGGAATAAGATCATTAGCTTTAAATTAGGATCTATAACATATAAAAGAAAGACCAATTCTAAAGGAATAGCTACTGTAAGTATTAAAAACTTGAAAAAGGGTAATTATACCATTTATTCAACTTATGGAAAATTGACTGTCAAAAATACAATTAGAATTAAATAGATTGAACACTTATATTATAATAGGGTGAAAAATTGTTAAAGAAAAAACTTAATGCAATCATTATCTTATCAATAATCCTATCATTATTGGTCATCATTCCCGCCAGCTTTGCTGCAGAAGACAATGTGGCATCAATAGATGACAATCTTATGATTGATGATTCAATTGATGATGTTTTGATTAGTGATAGTGAAGGTAATGATTTGAATGCTGGTGAAGGCGAGGATATCCCTGAAGAAGAGCCAAAAATGGAAATATACTTTAATTCCAATGCTCCCGATGATAATGGAAACGGATCCATTGATAATCCATACAAGACATTCTCAAATGATAGAATAAGGGAAAACTCCATTTTGCACTTTGCTAGCGGAATTTACAATTACACTCCTTCTTCTACTAATGTGTTTAATATAGATATTTATGGGCAGGATCCATCCAATACAATCATCAACGGAATAGATGATTATCATAGGTTTAATTTCTATGAAACATTTAATATTGAAAACATTAGTTTTGTCAATATCCAATTCATATCATTTGATAGCGACGCTCTTTTAAATGCTTCAAATGTTAATTTTTACAATACCACTGCATTGCAACTGGATAATTCAGGAACATCCTGTGGTGGTGCAATCTATTGCACTGGATCCAATAATGTTGTTTTAAACAATTGCAGTTTCTATAATAATTATGCACTGTATGGTGGAGCTATATTCTCCAATGGAGGCAATGTAATCATAAGCAATTGTAATTTCATTAATAACACTGGAAAATATTACGGAGGAGCTGTTTATCAGCTTTACGGTAATTTAAGCCTCACTTCATCTGTTTTTGATAAGAACAATGCAAATGATGGTGGAGCAGTATTCATATTCAGCAAGAAGGGATTCTTGATTGAAGGCAATAACTTCACCAATAACACTGCAAATAGCTCTGCAGGAGCAGTTTACACTTTCTATAATCAAAACTATACAATATCTAACAATTATTATCAAAACAAC
>JAGCLR010000076.1 GCA_017646885.1 Methanobrevibacter sp.
TCAAGAGCTGGGACCAAACCGAGATGCCTTTCTTCCACTGCAATTTCCTCATTTCTTGGAATGCCGCCAATCACTGGAACATTTGCCAATTTTTCAACTGACTCTTTAGCCTTTTTGAAATGTCTTGGACCTTTGACCTTATTCAAGATAACTCCTTCAATACGTACATCAGGGTCAAGAGCCTTGAAGCCCAACACAACAGCTGCTGCACTTTTCACCAAGCTTCTTGAATCCATAAGCAGCACTACAGGTGCATCCAAAGCCTTTGCAATTGAGGCGGTGTTACCTATATCACTGATAGGACTGATACCTTCATATAGGCCTCTTACACCTTCAATAATCCCCATATTGGATTTGGATATCTTCATAGCCCTTTCAAATGAATTTATTATTTGAAACTCATCCATGAAAAATGAATCCAAGTTCCTTGACACATTGCCTGTAGCAATTGTATGGTAAGAAGGATCAATGAAATCAGGGCCAACCTTGAATGGTTGAACATTTTCATCTTGAAGTGCTTTCATGATTCCTGTAGAAATAGTAGTTTTTCCAACAGCACTTCCAGTTCCAGCAAGTACGACTTTCATAATATTAAATTAGCATATATTTTATATAAAATTTTCTTAAATAAAATAAGAAATCTAAAATAAATATAAGGGATATTGAAAGAAAGTAATAAAAACAAGGGATTTTTAAAGTATTTGTAATAATAATAGGATTACAATAAATCATGAAAAATAATTTTTATTTGCTTACATAAAGTATATAATATTAAAATAAAAAAATTATATATGAAAATATAAGAGAATAAGAAATGAATAAGAATTTTTATTTTTAATATAATCAAAAATCAAGAAAATTAAAGAGGGATACTATGTCTACATTGGAAAAAATGCAAGTTTTGGCAGATAGTGCACAATATGATTTGTGCGATTATGTCAGCCATAGCAAGAGCTCACAGGTTAATCTCCCTGGGATTTACCATGCCACTGGACATAATGGATGCAAGATACCTCTCTTTAAGACCTTGATGACAAACAAATGCAAAAACGATTGCAAATACTGCATAAATCAAAGCAGACGCAATTTCACACGTCTTGAACTAAGTCCTGAAGAATTGTCAAGAGCCTTTTTGCATTACTACAACAATGGCTATGTAAACGGCCTTTTCCTAAGTTCTGGAATAGGGGATACAATAGACAACACTATGGAAAAAACCATAGAAACAGCAAGAATCCTCAGAAAGGATTACGGATACGATGATTACATCCACCTTAAGATCATTCCTGGAGCATCAAAGGATTCAATCAAAAGGGCAATGAGCTTGGCAAATAGGGTCAGCCTGAACATAGAGGCTGCCACTAAAGATGGCCTCAGTGAAATCACAAGCACAAAGGACTACAATAAGGACATACTGAAAAGACTGGATTGGATGAATGACATTGCAAAGAAGAATCCAAGCTTTGCAAGATCCGGCCATACCACACAATTGATTGTTGGTGCAAATGACGAAACAGACTTGGAAATTCTTAAAAGAATGGAAAGCCTATACAAGAAAGTGGACCTTAGAAGAAGCTACTTCAGTGCATTTTCACCTGTAGAGGGAACCGAATTTGAAAATAAGGAATCCTGCAATACAGACAGAACCGCTAAGCTCTACCATGCAGATGCCTTGCTAAGCGATTATAAGTTTGATGTGAAAGAACTGGTATTTGATGAAAACGACAAGCTTTCCTTGAAGGAAGATCCAAAGATTTTAGCTGCAAGGGAAATGGACATTTTCCCTGTAGAAATTAACTATGCATCCTATAAAAAACTGATACGTGTACCAGGAATCGGTCCGAAATCTGCAAGAAAGATTATGGCCATACGCAAAAACAAGCCATTCAAGAAACTTGAAGAGCTTCAAAGAATTGGAGTTGTTGTTAAAAGAGCCGAACCATACATAAAATTGGATGGAAACTACCAGTCAGCTTTGGATAATTATTAAGATATATAATTATAAGATATACTAAAAACAATAAATAATTTAAACAATAAATTAAGATTATACTTATTTACTTATTAAATCAAAAGGATAGGGAAAAATGAACGCAATAAACATTGAAGATGTAAAGGAAGAATTGAAAATCCCTGATAAGATCAGAATTTTTGATACAACCTTAAGGGATGGAGAACAGGCTCCAGGCATCGCTTTAACAGTTGATGAGAAAATAAAGATAGCTCAAAAGCTTGATGAACTTGGAGTGGACACCATTGAAATGGGTTTTCCAACTGTATCAGAAGGTGAAAGAAAAGCTGCAAAAAGAATGGTTGAATTAGGCTTTAAGTCTAATATATGCGGTCTTGCAAGAGTATTGCAAAAGGATATCGATGCAGTGATAGACTCTGACTTATCATATGCTCACTTGTTTATTGGAACTTCACCTCTCCATAGAGACTATAAGCTGAAGAAATCTAAGGAAGAGATATTGAATCAAGCGATTGAAGCGGTTGAATATGCAAAGGATCATGGCCTTACTGTAGAGTTTTCTGCTGAAGACGCTACAAGGACCGAACTTAATTATCTAATAGAATTCTACAAAGGTGTTGAAGGTGCAGGAGCAGACATAATAAATGTGCCGGACACCGTTGGAATTTTAGTCCCATCCACCACAAGAGATTTAATAAGAATCCTAAGAAAGAAAATCAATGTTCCTATAAGTCTTCATTTCCACAATGACTTTGGACTTGCCGTATCAAACTCAATCATCGGTATTGAGGAAGGGGCAAATCAGGCTCATTGTACTATAAATGGTATTGGAGAGAGAGCTGGAAACACCTCTTTAGAGGAACTTGTAGTGAGCTTAAAGATAGCTTATGGCGCTAATATCGGTGTGGATACAACTAAATTGTATGACACCTCAAACTTTATAGGATCAATTACAGGTATAAAGATGCCTCCTACAAAACCTATAGTGGGAGAAAATGCATTCGCTCATGAATCAGGAATTCATGTGGATGGAATATTGAAAAACACTTCCACCTATGAACCGATTCCACCTGAACTTGTAGGCCACAAAAGAAGAATTGCACTTGGAAAGCATACCGGCCATGCTGGAATCAAGTCAAAATTGGAAGAGTTCAATATAGAGGTAAGCCCTAAGCAATTCGAAAACATTTACAATCAGGTAAAGACACTTGGCGATAAGGGCAAATGCATTACAGATGAGGATTTGAAATCCATTGCAATTACAGAGCTTAGTACAAGCGGCAAGGAATACATTAAATTATTAGGACTTAATGTGATGACTGGAGAATCAGTTTCTGCAACAGCAACTGTAAGGCTTTCAATTGAAGGAAAGGTTCTTGAAACCTCTCAAATTGGAGTGGGTCCAGTTGATGCAGCAATCGGTGCAATCAAATCACTCGTGAAGGAAACCGTTGACATTAACCTTGAAGAGTACAGACTTGAAGCGGTAAGCGGTGGTACTGATGCATTGGCAGAAACCTTTGTAGTGATTTCAGA
>JAGCLR010000077.1 GCA_017646885.1 Methanobrevibacter sp.
ATGTTTGCAAGGTCCCCTTCCCTTAAGTTGATTTCAGCAGGAGATCCGGCACCTTCCATAATGATTATGTCATAATCCTTCTTTAAGTTGTTTAATGAGTCTATTACAGCTTCTTTTGCTATGATTCTATAATCTTCATCGTCCATTAGATTATTGTCTATATCCTTTTGGGTAGCTTTTGTCTTGTCATACTTTCTAAAGAAGTCCTTGTTTCCAACTGCTTCCCCTTGAATGATTACCTGTGAACATGATTCTCCTTTTGGCTTTAGCAATATAGGGTTCATGTCTACTGTAGGCTCTATATTTGCAGCTTTTGCCTGCAATACCTGTGCAATGGCTATTTCCTTGTTTTCCTTTGTAGTGTATGAGTTTAAGGACATATTCTGTGATTTGAATGGTGCAACCTTAAATCCTCTTTTTGTATATATCCTACAAAGCGCTGCAACGATTAAACTTTTTCCTGCATTGGAAGCAGTTCCTTGAATCATTAAACATTTTGTCATAATTTTACCCAAATTATTTTATTATCTGTATATTAGTTTCATTTGTTTTTTATAAAATATAAATTTTATTTGATTTGCTTATGCCATGATTCAGTTTTTTGATTTTCTTGTCCACTTATTTTAGTTAATAAAAGTTACTAAAATACAAACCTTTTTATATGACTAAAATCATAAAGTTATTAAGCATGTAGTTTAATATATATTAATATAATGAAATATTGAAGTAATTTATAAATTTAAAACTTATTAAAAAAAATAGAAGTGTCATATTAACTAGAAATTATGTAAAATTAAAACATTTAGGAGGTTTTATATGGAAGAAGATAAAGTAATGCCTACAGAAGTAGAAGAGTTAGAGCCTAAAGAAGAAATCGTAGACTCTCCTGTAGAAGACAATATAATTGATGAAGCTGATGAAACTGACAATGTTGCTGATGCTGATGCAGTTGAAGAAATTGCAGAAACCAAGTCTGAAGATAAGGATTCCCTTGAAGTCGAGTTTGTTGAAGATGACGAAGGAAATCGCAGAATCAAACCTATGCTTGATTATGAATCAATTTCAAACACTGCAGATATAGAAGTGCCTCCTTTGCTTATTGACCAGGTAATTGGTCATGAAGAGTCTGTTGAGACTATTAAAAAGGCAGCAAAACAAAGAAGAAATGTTCTTCTTATCGGAGACCCTGGTGTAGGTAAGTCAATGTTAGCTAAAGGAATGGCTGAATTATTGCCTCCTGAAGTGCTTCAGGACGTATTGGTTTATCCAAATCCGGAAGACAGCAATTATCCATTGATCAGAACAGTGCCAGCAGGTCAAGGTAAAAAGATAGTTAAGGCAAACAAGGCTAATGCCAAAAGCGGTGATGAGAAGAAGATGATGATTACCATGTTCGTCACTGCAGCTATTTTCGTTCTTGGATTGATGTATCAAAGAATCTTTGAAGCTATTATTGCTGCACTTCTTGTAATATTCATTTCAATGCAAATCAAGCCTAGAGTGTCAAACAGTGCTCCAAAATTGTTAGTGAACAATGGAGATAAAAGATTTGCTCCATTCATGGACGCTACTGGAGCTCATGCAGGTGCATTGCTTGGTGATGTAAGACACGACCCTTACCAATCTGGTGGTCTTGGAACTCCTGCACACGAACGTGTTGAAAGCGGTATGATCCATAAGGCACATAAAGGTGTTTTATACATTGACGAAATCGGTACAATGAGCATGAAAACCCAACAAGAGCTTTTATCCGCAATGCAAGAGAAAAAATATGCAATCACTGGTCAAAGTGAAAACAGTAGTGGTGCAATGGTTCGTTCTCAAGCTGTTCCTTGTGACTTTGTTCTTGTAGCTTCCGGTAACATTCAAGTTCTTGAAGGTATGCACATTGCTATGCGTTCAAGAATCAGAGGATACGGTTATGAAGTATTCATGAAGGATTACATGGAAGATACTG
>JAGCLR010000078.1 GCA_017646885.1 Methanobrevibacter sp.
AAGGCAGATGATACCTACCTTGCTGTTGGAGCAGCTTCAATCATTGCAAAAACAAAAAGGGATATGATTGTTGAAGAAATTAATAAGCAATATATTAGATCCACCAAGGACAGAGATGGAATCGGTTCAGGTTATCCAAGCGATCCAAAAACCAAAAACTTCTTGAAGAAATTCAAATATGATGAAATGCCGGATTTCGTTAGAAGAAGTTGGGGAACAGTCCAAAAAATAAAAGAAGCCGAAGAGGCTGAAAAATTAGAATAAGAATTTCTCATAAAGAGTAAAAAAAAAATAAAAATAGTTTAAAATAAGAATTAATTAAAAAAAATAATAAAAAATGGATTTATTCTGGATTGAATCCAGCAATTTTCCATTTTCCATCAAATATTGCTGCAACTGAAGAAACAGGATTTTCAAATTCAGCAAATGCGCCTTCATCAAAAATAAACTTACATGCAGCATCAGGAGTTTCTGCAGAGAAAACAACATCTTCAGGTGTGTTTTTCTCATAAGTGGAAATGAATTGAGCTTTACCATCTTCTATTTTTTCAACCAATACTTTACTGTCAGTTACAATACCGATGTAAGCTTCATAACTGTCTGCACTTCCTTTTACCACTGCAGCAATTCTTGGAGTATTGTAATCATCCTTTTCATAATCCAAAGTGATTAAGGAATATGCCATTGCATCCCTAATGTTCATCCCAATAGATATCTTATCTGCAATAGGATTGGTTTGGGAACCGTTTGAAATAACTGCAATGTCATCAAGAACCTTTACGCAATCATAAGCGATATAAGAGTTTTTGAAAATATCTGTTTCAAATCCTTCCTTTGGAATGATAGCTGCTTCATCTTCAAGAACCTTTACTTGTCTGTTTGGAAAAGATCTGCTTGAAACTCTATAAGCAACATAAGGTTTTCCATCTTCTGTTTTACCTGCTGAAATAATTCTGCCTAAATACATGTTTTTACCCCAAATTAAACTATAAATTTAAAAATTTAGAAATTAAAAAAATGAAAAAATCATATTTTAAGAAGTATTAAAATATGAAAAATTTGAAAAAAATAAAAAAATAAATGAAATTTAAAATCATTCTGGACTATGAACTGCCTCTTGAGGGCTCATTCCAGAAGGTGCTTGAATATATATTGCATGCTCGCTCGTTTTAATCTGAATATCACCTTGGTCAAGCACTCTTGCATGAACACCGATAGCATTTCCTCTTATCTCAGAAGACATATCTACACCATTTACAACAACTTTCTGAAGTCCTGCTACAGGTAATAAATAATACTCTGCATCTCCAGTGGTATCAGTCATGTTTGGCTTTCCAGTGCCTGTTCCAGTGTCATCACCAGTAACAGATGCAGCACCGAAAGTACTGGTCACCACTAAAAAGATAAGTAAAGTAAATAAAATGTCAATAAAAGGAACTAACTTGATTTCAGGTTCATCCCGATTCATCTTTTCCTTATGACGCTTAATGTCAATTGCCAATTTAACAGCTCCTTGATTATTGTCTTAATTTACTTTCAGTAATTTCAGATTTTACATCACATTTTTCCAATATGATGTTACTTATACTCTTTTCAAGCATACTTGGCTTAAATGAAATCTGAATATTTGAATAAGGGTCAGAGATTTCCTTTACGCTAACAATGCCCTCTGCTTCCTGAAGCGCTTCAACTACACAAGGCAATTTTTCGTAAACTCTGATTTTAATAACAGCATAACTCCAATTAGTCATTTTAGTAGCTAATTCAATCTTATCCATTTCTGCATCAATTAAACCTTTGATATAAGTGTATAACGGCATAAGAACAATAGCTACAGTTAAACCTGCAATAGTAGTGATAAGAGCAATATAAATACCTTCAGCCATAGCTGCAGCATCTGGATTTACACCTAAATTCTTAAAGGTCATCCAAATACCTAATACAGTACCGATCAATCCTAAGAAAGGAGCAAGCTCGATAATGGTCTTTAAAGCACTGATACCATTGGTCATTTTTGAGAGCTCAACAATGAAGATTTGCTCCATACTTTCTTCAACTTCTATTTTGTTTTTATAACCGATTTTCAATGCTTCAGACATGATTCTTGAAACAGGGTTCTTATAGTGACTGATATTTTTCAAAGCTTCAATAGCTCCGCCTTGTTCCATAGATGAGGTAATTGTCCCCATGATTTCTGTAGCATCAATTTTACTTATTTTTCTAAGGTAAAATATCTTCCTTATAGATATTAACAGACCATAGATACCAAGCAAAAGAATTATATAAGTGATAACTCCCCCACATTGGAGCATCTCCATAATCATGTCAAATCCATTAATAAGACCTTCTATAATCATAATATCCTCTAAAGAATTCATTAAAAGAAATAATAATCCAATGATTTAATTTTAATTAAAAAATCATTAATTATAAATAATAACAATATAATTTTTATTATTTTTAATATA
>JAGCLR010000079.1 GCA_017646885.1 Methanobrevibacter sp.
ATTATGATCAAAATCCAATCAAACAATCCAATTGCACAGGTTTTGAAGATTGTTTGAAGGAATGGAACATAAATAACAAGGACCTGCAATATGAATGATCCAACAAGAGAAAGCCAAAGGGTAATATTTCTATCTTTAGAGCTTGACCTGTAATTTAATGCATTGAACAGTTGATACAATACGAATACTGTGAATGCAACGGTAATTGCCTTGGTCTTTATATCTCCTACCCCATTATTTAATTCATAAATGAATAGTCCTAATGTGCCTATTGCCATTACAATTCCAGAAATTGTTATCTTAAGCATTGTTTTTCTGTTAATCAATTCCCCTTTTTCAGGAGGTCTTCTCATTATGTCCTTTTCAGGCCCTTCCAAACCTAATGATTGTGCTGGTGGCCCGTCCATTATTATATTGATCCATAGTAATTGAATAGGAGTGAATGGAGTTGGAATTGGCAATAATGACCCTATGGTAATGGTCAGTATTGCTCCGATGTTTGTAGACAATTGGAATTTTAAAAATCTTTTAATGTTATCAAAAATTGTTCTTCCTTCCCTTATTGAAGAGACTATTGTAGCAAAGTTATCATCTTGTATGATCATATCTGCAGATTCTTTTGTAACATCTGTTCCACTACCCATAGCTACTCCAATGGAAGCTTTTTTAAGTGCTGGTGCATCGTTTACACCATCACCAGTCATTGATACGATTTCTCCATGGTTTTGGAGAACTTCTATGATTCTTCTTTTCTGCTCAGGATATACTCTTGCATAAACCTTGATGTCCTTTGCAATTTCATTGTACTCTTCATCAGTTAAATCTTCCAGTTCCTGACCAGTTAGAATTGATTTATGATAATTCTTTTCATTGATATAATAATCTCTTGGGAGAATGCCTAATTCCATAGCTATTGCAGTTGCAGTGTCCTTATGGTCTCCGGTAATCATCACTACATTGATTCCCGCCTTCTGACAATCAGCTATTGCATCAATTGCTTCTGCCCTTGGTGGGTCCATGATTCCAAGAAGGCCTGCAAATATCAAATCTTTTTCAAAGGATTCTCCATGATGCTTATTCATGGAATAGGTTCTATGTATTTCAGAATCTCCTTTTTCAATTTCCTTATTGTCTAAATCTGAAACCTTTTCATATTCTTTAGTATCAATTTTGTTGTAAGCGAGAGCTATGACCCTTAATGACATTCTTGTCATTCTGTCAATTTCACGCATTATTTCTTTTTTGGTGTCATCATCAAAATTGTTTATATGTCCATTGAAATCGATTTTATCAGATAAGTCTACAATTAATTCAGGAGCTCCTTTTGTTAAAATGTAATAATCTTTATTGTTTTCCTCATCAGCTTCACTGTAAATGAAGGTCATTCTTTTTCTATTGCTGTCAAATGGGATTTCATATTCCTTTTCAAAATTCCTATCTGCTTTAAGCCTTTCAAAATCATTATCCAGTGCAAAGTAGTATGATGCCAAATCAGTAGGGTTTCCTATCAATTCATCATCTTCGTATCTCACACCATTACATAAACCAGCAATTAATACCCCATTCTCTTGACTGGTTAAGAATGGTTGTCTAACGGTCATCTTATTTTCTGTTAAAGTTCCAGTCTTATCTGTACAGATGTAAGTACAGGATCCCAATGTTTCTACAGATGACAATTTCTTTACAATTGCATTGGATTTTGCCATTTTTTGCATTCCTAATGCTAAAGTCAATGTCAATACAGCTGGAAGACCTTCTGGAATGGCTGCTACAGCTAAGGAAACTGCAGTCATGAAGCTTTCAAGAATATCCATAGCTTGGTAAAAGTCTATAAGGAATACAAAAATAC
>JAGCLR010000080.1 GCA_017646885.1 Methanobrevibacter sp.
AACTTATTTTAAATATCCGTCAACAATATCGCAAATGTTGTCTCCTACATTTAAAATAGCTGTTCTATACTCATCAGTTCTTTTTGCATACTCATCATAATTGTCCATGACTTCAAAGATCTTTTCATCCAAGTCCTCAAGGTCACACTCTACAGTTGCTCCTTTGAAGATTGAAACCATGTCATGGTATCTGCCCCACTTCACTCTTTTTAATATTACAACAGGCAAGTTGCATACCATAGCTTCGTGAAGCATCAATCCGTCATTGGTAAGTACTGCAAGGTCTGCAAGGCACAATAGGTCATTTACCCAATCAATAAAACCGACATTGATCATTTTGGTTTCATCAATATACTTAAGGATAGAATCGTCTAAAGGATCACCACATAAAACAAGATTGTATTTATCAGAGTATTTGGAGAATTGATTGATTGCCTGAGCTGTCTTTTCAAACAAGGAAGAACCAGATGAAAACACTATAGTTGGCTTGTTTTCATCGAACTCAATCGCATCAGGATTTCTCTCTTTTGCTTCTTTAGAATGTTCCTTTATCTTTTCCAATGCCTTGTTCTTATCTCCATGAGTAATGTTGTCACTGACTGGGGAGAAAGACTTTACCATATTCTCTGGAACATCTTCAGCTAAAAACAAATTGTTTTCAGGAAGTATGATTGGTGTTCCAATATGACTGCATACCTTAGTGTCAAGTGGAGTAATCAAAAGACTTACAGTAGGGATTCCTGCTAATTTCGCTCCAAGAGCGCCAACAATAGCTCCTCCCCCAAGAATGCCTAATTCCAAATCGAATTTCTTGGATTTCAAAAGACTTCTTGTTTGAAGAACACCTCTAATGGCACGAATACCTGCTTTTATTGTGGTCATGATTGTTGCAGAGTGACCTCCAGCCTGTGGTATGATAACCTTATTCCAACCTATATTATTCTTTTTGAACAATAAACCTGGAGCGGACTCATCCAAAGCGATTTCACAATCATATCCTCTTTTTTCGAGTGCATTGTAAACATTCAATGCTGTACCGGCATCTCCGCCTATGCCTCTTCCTGTTACAATGATCAATATCTTTTTCTTATCCACAAGGATTCCTCTCATATGATAAAAATAAATGAAATAACAATAAGAAATTTTTGATTAAAAATTAAATCAATAAATTTGTACTATTAAATTTATATTCATAATATTTTATATACTTTAAGAAAAATTAATCGAATTAAGGAGTTTTTATAAAGAATTTCATTGAAAAACTTAATAAATTTTATAAAAAATAAAAAATAAACTAAAATTAAGCAATGCTTTTAATAATGCAAAAAGGGATTGAAAATGAAAAACTGGAAAATTATTGGAGCAATATTGATTATCTTGCTTGCAGTGGTGGCTGTAAGCGGTTGCATTGGAGACGGATCAGATTCTGATTCAGGAACACTTAATGTTGATGATATCGATATTGCTGAAGATGGCACTTACGACTCTAAAGAGGAAGTTGCAGCCTATATAAGTACATATCACAAGCTTCCGTCCAATTATATCACTAAAGGAGAGGCAAAGGCTCTTGGATGGCATGGTGGAAGCGTTGAAAAGTATGCTCCTGGAAAATGCATTGGAGGAGACATCTTTACAAACCGCCAATCAATCCTGCCTATAACCCATGAGTATAGGGAATGTGATATTGACACTTTAGGT
>JAGCLR010000081.1 GCA_017646885.1 Methanobrevibacter sp.
GGTATATGGCTCACACGACATTTGCAAGTGATTGCGATATAGCTTAAAATGTGGTATGCTTGAAATAGCAATAATAAGGAGCAAAGAGCTATGCTACACTTTAATGGTTTAGAGCCAATAGACTTCAAAGGTCATATGTGCGAGCCAAAAATAGACGCAGAAAAAAAATTGCGTTTGACTAATATAAATTTTGACACAGCAGAAAACGCTAGAGTTGCAGATGACATTCTAGCTTCTTGTTTTGAAGAAGATTTTGCTAAATCATTTATTAGAGAAAAATTAAGCACAGATGATAAAGTCGTTTTGAAAACATATTTAATAGGTGGTGAAACTGGTCTTAATCGTTTATCTAAAGCGACAGACGGCGCTATTGAAAAATACATCACAAGAGCAATGGAGGAGATAAATGAGTAAAGAAATTATTTGTGTTTTCCAAGATTGCCCATTATGTGGTGATAGAGGTAAAAAATTAAAGAAACTTATCATAGATAAAAAACTAAATGTTAGGAAAATAAGTTTTGCTTCACCTGAGGGCAAAGAATTATGTTATAAAGCAGTAGTAGAGCATAAAATTGGCACAATGCCATTTTTTACTGACGGAAATAAATTTTCAACAAAGATAGAAGATATTTACAAAACTACCAAGAAACCAGTTGTCAAAAAAACTAAAAAAATAACCAAAACTAAGAAAGAAATAGGGGAAGAAAATGAACTGGATAGATAGAATAAAAGATGCAACAAGGCGTAGAAAATCACGCAAATTTGCTCAAGAATTAGGAAATCAATTTTTCTTAAGTCCTTTATGTTCTGATTATGAGAATCTATTTGCACAAGTTAGACCTCTTATAGACGAAATGAAATGTGTTATGCCTTATGGTGTATCTGAAAGGGGAGCAAAACTTTCAGAGAATAGAACTCCAGAACTTGCTTGGCTAAGAAACCCCAATGACGATATGGGTTGGGCTGAATTTGCAGATTTAATGTTTGCGACTTGGCTTACTGAAGATGAATTAGATATACATTTGTGGAAAAATAAAAATGACAAAGTTATAGGTTATACTGTTATTCCACCAGAATGTCGTATTTATCTTGGATATGGACGCTGGGAGTGGCAAGTAATGACTACAGAAGGAATTGAGGTATTAGATGAAAACCAAGTAATGAGATTAAGATTTTCTCGTAGTCCTAGAGATATACAGCGTGGAGTTTCACCTGCTTCTTCGGTTAGAGTATGGGCACAAATTGATGATTTGATTGCACAATATCAAAGAGCATATTTTGAGAATGGTGCTATTCCTGCAACTATTACATTTATTACAGCAAGCTCAGAAGAAAAATATCTTGCTACAAGAAAAGAATTAGAGCGTAATCTAAAAGGTGCAAGAAATCGCAATAAAACAGTTTATGCGTGGCGACAATTTGACAATGACACTGGACAAAGCGTAGACCAAGTAGAAGTTAAAACAATACAAGGAAATAACTCAACTCTTGCCATTAGGGAAATAGTTGACATTGTAAATGACAGACTTAATAAAGCAATTGGTGTATCTAACTTTATTCTAGGTGATGATTCTAGTGCAAAATATGACAACGCAGAATTATCAGACCATCAATTTACAAAGCGTCGTGTTTATCCTGCTCTTGTTAGCTTTTGGAATCAATTTCAACACGAATTAGACCGTTTAACTGGTGGTTTAGGTTATGGAATAAGTTTTGACCTTGAAATTCCAGAATTGACAGAAAGAGAAAAGGCAAAAGCTGAAATTGATAGAATAAGAAGTGAAACAATAGTTAATTTAATAAGTGCAGGCGCTTCGGGTTTTTCAGTAGTAAAAGCACTTGGTTTATCTGAATCTTGGATACCAGTAGCAGAGGGTATTTATACTAAAGGTTTATCTGGAGAACTATTATCACCAATTTCAGTAGATTATGAAAAACCAAAAGCAGTAGAAGCAACCATAGACGAGGCACCGAAACTCCCAAAAGTATCTGAGGCAGATGTAATTCATGGGCATAATTGCACCTGCCACCACTCATTAGATGAATTGCCAGAAATGTCACAAGAAGAACGCAAAATCTATGATTTATTGATTAAATTAGGCGAATCTTTAATAGATAACCCTGAAAAAGTAGATTTAGATAAAGTAATTACGGAAATGACCGAATTATTAGAAGAAGATGCCACAAATGGTGCAATAGATGGTGCTAAAGCCTTAGAAATGCTTACAGATAAAGAAATTGCAGCTGAAATACTACAAACTATTACAAAAGGCGAAGTTTATATAAGTGAATCTTTAAGTAATCGTTTAGCAAGTAGGGCAGATAGTTTAGTAAAAGGTTATTCAGATTATGCAAAAGAAAAAATAGAAGAAGTTTTAACTGGTTCTGAAGCTTTAAGTGCTAGTGAAATAAAATCTAAATTAGCAACTGTTATGCCTAGAAGTAGAGCAGAACTTATAGCAAGGAACGAAACCGTTTATGCGATAAAATCTGGGCGGCTGGAACAAGACGAAAAATTAGCCGAGAAATATGGTCTTAATGTGAAATTAGTATGGCGTACTTCTGGTGATAGTAAAGTATGTCCAATTTGTGCTGCTATGGCTGGTTCAACCGTAGATTTAGGTAAAGCATTCAATGATGTTATCAAAACTGAAGACGGCGAGATTTTAGCTTGGGAACATAATTCTTGGAATGATAATGGCAGAATACCAGATGCACATGTAAATTGTAGATGTTATTTTGATGAGGTATTAGTATGAGTGCGATAAAGATAAGATGCCCGAAATGTGGTTGGATACTAGGCGATACAGATAAAAGCGTTGATTGCGTAATCAATTGTCCTAAATGCAACGCAGTAAAAGTAAAAATGAGAGTGGCAACTTTTGCCGAATATGATAATTTAATAAGAAAGGAAAAAACAAATGTCAACTAATCCTAACAACGCAGTAGGAACAAACGCAGCTTACGGTGGCAGAACATCAGTAAATGCTTTTAACGACAATTTAGCAACTTACACAACTGGTATAGTTAGTGGTTGGGAATGTTCTCCAGATTCAGGTTTAACTGTGGTTCTTGGTGGCAATGGCAATACTCGTGATGTTGCCATTGCAGAAGATAATTCAGGAAATAAAACAACAATAAATAACATTAGCGGAACACCAATCTCTGTTACTATGGACGCCGCACCTGGCTCTAATTCTAGGATAGATTTAGTAGTAGCTTATGTAGATAACCCTCCACAAGGGACTAGCACAACGGCTGATAACCCTGGTGCTTGTGGAATTATAAATGTCACTGGTACGGCTTCTTCAACTCCCATTGCCCCAAATGATAGTGCTATTAGAAGTGCAATTACAGCAGATGGTGCTTCTGGTACAACAGCTTATTATGTAATTCTTGCA
>JAGCLR010000082.1 GCA_017646885.1 Methanobrevibacter sp.
ATTGTAGCTGCAGGTGCAGTTGTAACCCGTAGTGTACCTCCTTATTACTTAGCTATTGGTACTCCTGCTAAGATCAAGCCATTACCTACTTCACTTAGAGTTCCAAACATGATTTAGTTTGGAATTTTAATTTTCTTTTTTTTTATAAGAGATTTTCATTGATTTTTTTACTTTTTTTATAGATTTAGTTTGGAATTTCTTACTTTTTTTAAGAGATTTTAATGGAATTTTTTCTTAATTTAATTAAGATTTTATACTCTATTTCTAATTTTTATTAATTTTTAATTCTATTTTTCCTATTTTATTCCTTATTTTGCCTTTTTTTAACCTAAAGGTTATATATAATAAAAAATATATATTTTTATGTTATGTATTAAGACTATTTATTCTAAAATATTCTAAAACTTTTTATTTTTCCTTTTTTAGGTTTTAAAATATTTTAAAATGATTATGATTTTATACTAATTCAAAAATAAAAATTAGATTTTCAAAATGGAGTTTTTATAATGATTGTAAAAGATTGGTGTTCTTACTGCGGTTGTTGCGCAGGTGTCTGTGTAAGAAACTGCATAGAAGTAAAGGAAACTGCTTTAGTTTTTGATGATAACTGTAATAACTGTGGAATTTGTGTAACTGCTTGTCCTTTGAGAGCGTTAGAAATGGAAGAGGAATAAGCGAGGCGTGATTATTATGATTAAAACTGATGTATTAGTTATTGGTGCAGGACCTGCTGGTTCTACCGCAGCAAGATTTGCTGCAAAAGGAGGAGCAAAAGTAATCCTCATGGATAAGAAATCTGAAATCGGTTCTCCTAAAAGATGTGCAGAAGGTGTTTCCAAAAGAACCTTTGACATTTTAGAACTTGAAGCTGACCCTCATTGGATTACCCAAGAAATTGAAGGTGTAAGATTAATCGCTCCAGATGGAACTGATGTAATGATTACTAGTGATGTAGTCGAACTTCCAGAAGCAGGTTACATCTTGGAAAGAAAAGTATTCGACAAGCATTTAGCTATGGAAGCAGGTAGAGAAGGAGCAGAAATCAAAATCAAGACCCAAGCAAAAGGTCTTAAAAAAGAGGAAGACGGATCCTACACAGTAACCTGTGAATGTATGGGTGAAGTTTACGACATTAACGCTAAAATACTCATTGGTGCAGACGGTCCTGAATCCCATGTAGCTAAATGGGCAGGATTAAAAGCTATCACCAAACCTAAACATATGGAATCCGGTATCCAATTCGAGATGTGTAATGCTAAAATGGAAAGAAACGATGTTCTTGAATTCTACTTCGGTAGTGTAGCACCTGGAGGATACTTCTGGTTATTCCCTAAAGGTGATGACATTGTTAACGCAGGACTTGCTATCATTCCTGAAATGGCTGGAGACAAATCCGCTTACGAATACTTAGTTGATGCTGTAAACAACTGTTACGCACTTAAGGATGCTCAACCTGTTGAATTGAATGTAGGTGGAGATCCTGTTGGCGGTCTTGTAAAAGAGATGTACAATGACAACATCATGCTTTGTGGAGATGCTGCAAGTCAAGTAAACCCACTTACCGGTGGAGGAATCACCAGCGGAATTACCGGTGGTAAATTAGCAGGTCAAATAGCTGCTGAAGCTATTGCAGCAGGAGACTGCTCTAAAGAATTCCTTAAGAAATACGCTGAATTGGTTGATGAAGCTATGGGTCACGACATGGACAAATACAGCAAAGCTTGTGACTACTTATGGACTTTAGATGACGATGACTTAAACAGCATTGCTCATGCTTTCAGAGGCATTGAGTTTACCACTCTCGGTACTACTGAGCTTGTTAAGGCATTGATTAAAGTTCAACCAAAAGCAGCTTTAAAATTACGTAAATTATTCTTATAGATAATTTACTATTTTCTTTTTTTATTTTTTAATAATTATTTTCATATTTTTAGAAATAATTTACTAACTTTCTCTTTTTCTTTTTTTAATAATTCTTATCATTTATTTCACTCTTTTTCTATTAATTTTCCTTTATTTTAATTAAAATAATGTAAAAAGTTAAATATAGTTTAAAATAAAGTTAATATTAATATAAAACTTAAACATAGTGAAATTATTAAATATTTTTCAATTTAGAAAAAATATTAATACTTTTCAAAATCTAGCTATTTGTGATAATATGATATTAATTACTGGTGGAGCAGGATATATAGGCTCCCATGTCAATAAATTGCTTAATAAATCAGGTTATGAGACAATTGTCTTGGATAACCTATCTAAAGGCCATAAGTCTGCAGTTAAATGGGGGGAATTGGTTAATGCAGATTTAAGCGACAGTGAAAAAGTAAGGGAAATTTTCCAAAACAATGATATTGAGGCAGTAATGCACTTTGCAGCCTTTTCCTCTGTAGCAGAGTCTGTTGAGGAACCTGAAAAATACTTTAAAAACAATTATGAAAACACTTTGAATTTGCTAAAGATCATGAAGGAATTCAGAGTGAGAAAATTTATCTTTTCATCCACAGCTGCTTTGTATGGCATTCCAAAATCCATTCCAATCAGGGAAGACAATGAATTGAAACCAATCAACCCTTATGGTGAATCCAAATTAATGGTGGAAAATCTATTGAAGGATGAATCCGATTTTGGAGGATTGAAATATGTTTCCTTAAGGTATTTCAATGCAGCAGGTGCAGACTTGGATTGTGAAATCGGTGAAGATCATGAACCTGAGACCCATTTGATTCCTTTGGTATTGGATGCAGCTATTGGAAGAAGAGACAGCATTTCTATTTTCGGTGATGATTACAGCACTCCTGACGGCACTTGCGTTAGGGATTATATTCATGTAAATGACTTGGCTGATGCCCATTTGAAAGCATTGCAGTATTTGGAGGAGCCATTCAATGACAGCAATATTTTCAATTTGGGAAATGGCAGTGGATTTTCAGTAAAGGATGTTGTTGACACATGCAAGAAGGTTACTGGAATTGACTTCAATGTAAAGATTGAAGGAAGGCGTCCAGGTGATCCTGATATTTTAATAGCTGATTCCAAAAAGGCAGAAGAGATATTGGGATGGAAACCTGAAATTACAGCATTGGAAGACATTGTGGAATCTGCTTGGAATTGGCATAAGAAGATTCATATTTAAGTTGATGAAAGTGGAGTGTTAAAATGGATAATAATTTTGAAGAAAATGATTATGGATTTAACGATTTTGAAGATGATTACTCAAATGAATTAAATGCAGAAGAATTGGTTGATGTTAGGATAATACTCACAAATCTTGATTATTTGGAATTCCTTTCTAAGGCTGTAAGCAATTTTGACTTATCTAATTTTAATGTGAATATCTCTTCTATAATTCCAACAAAAGACATTGAAATAGCTAAAAACACTGTAATTGGTGCAGATTTAGTCTTAATTGCAGCTCAAAATAATGCAGAAAACCATAAATTATATCAGGACTTCAAGAAATCCTTAAAGAATGAGTTTAATTACATAGAATACTTAAAGCTTCCTTCACTTGATGAATTGAATGGCTATGAATACGGAGATTATGATGAAAACATAATTGAGGATGAAATAGCAAATTCAATCATTCGCGGAGGATTATACAGCATTTCCAATCTATCTTCAATCAATATTTCCAAAAGACAATATCATGAGCTTAAAAAGGATTTTGAAGATGAATCATTGAAATACGATAAGATAACTAAAGAAAACGAACTTTTAGTCAAGGAATCCAAAGCAATTAGAGAGAAAAATGAAAAGCTTTCAGAAGAGGTAAAAATACTTCAAAGGCAATTGGATCAAATAAAGTCAGACTTTTCAGATTTGAAATCACGATTTGAGGGAATTCATAGCAAAAACTCTTTGGAAGTCTATTCATTGAATGACTTATGGTATGACTTGTTTGGAGAATACTTGTCTCAGGACGTTTATAAGTTCATTCTAATCAGCACAGACAATTTCCGCCCTAAGAACCTTATGATAGGTCAAGGAGCTATCTGTGCAGAGTCTAAGGAAGATGCATTGGATTGGTTAAAGATCATTAAGACTGCATTCATATTGGCTGATACAAACAAGCAGGATTTGGATTACAATAATTTCAAAAGCAATTTCAAGTTCGATGACATTGATGAGTTTGGCTCAAGCTCCTCATTTTCCACATCTGGATTTGAGACAATAGAGGAAAGTGACATTTTCTCATCTTCACAGGATGACGGATTTATCTATAATGAAAGGTTTGAAGGAAATTCAAATTTCGAAAATGATTCTGATGATGATATCTTTACAAATGCATTCCTTGATGAGTCCAAAAAGGAAG
>JAGCLR010000083.1 GCA_017646885.1 Methanobrevibacter sp.
AATCACTCCTTACCGCTCTTGAAGTAATCAATATGGTTGAAATCTGTATCTTGATTGTTAAATCAGCTATCTTGAGAAGAGAAAGTAGAGGAGCACACTTCAGAGAAGACTTCCCTGAAACAAATGATGAGCTTTGGAAAAAGAGCATTGTCATGGGACCAAATAAAATCAGATTTGCTAAACGTTAGTAAAATTGACTAATTTTTATCAATCTTAATTATTCTAATTTTTGTGGAGTTTAACTCCACTTTTTTTATCTAAGAAAAAATAATTCGTATTATAATTAACTATTTTTTAATAATATTATTATATTAATTTAACTACATAAAATTGATTAAAACTGTTAAATTGACTTAATATTAGTAAATTGATATTAAATTAAAAAAATAAACTCAAATCAAAGTTAAATTAATAAATAATTAGTTTTAAACTAATATTTGGCAATTCTAAATTTGGATAATTTATCTAGAACTACGAATTTTAAGCAGGAGGAAAAACACAAGTATGCTCCTGACTAAAAGACAGGAGGTGGTTCTATGATGGATGAAATTTTAAAACTACTACGTGCCGTTAGTTTAATAAATAGAATTCATATTACCTTTTGTATAAAAATTAATTAATTTGTAAAAATTTTTAAATACTGAGTAATTTAAATTTTCCATTTTTAGTTTTGCCTTAGAAATTTCTAGAGATAAAAATATTTAAATATTTAAAAAAACTATATTTAATTAAATACTTGTGTGTCAATCTCATTTGAGATTGATTTTTCCTGCTAGTGGAGATTTATCTCCACTTTTTTTATCTTGTAAAAAATAGTTCGTATGAAATGAAATAATTTATGTAAAAACTTGTTTTAAAAAAAAATAGAAAAAGGAGTTTTAAAGCTTTTGAGTGTTTAGAACTAACTTCAATAAGGATTTTTTCAAGACTTTTCTCTCATCCTCATCGATTCCATCCATTACTGTATCTTCCCAGTAATCGATGTACTTTAATATCTTATCAGTTCTTTTAATGCCTTTATCAGTTAATTTAACTAATTTTCTACGTCTATTAGAAGGATCTTCTATTCTTTTAATAAGGCCCGCCAATTCAAAACGCCTTAGAAGCTTTGCAGTGTAACCATCACTGACCTTGAATAGATTCACCAATTCCTTTTGAGTTCCTTCAGTAGAAAACCTTATTCTGAGTAAAAAAGGAAGTTCCACTAAACTGATGTCTTCATCTACAAATTCCTCATCAATGTAATTTCTAAAGCTTCCCACCAATTCCTCTACAAAGTGATAAATTCTAATGTCTTCAGGATTTTCATTAATAAACTGATTAGGCAATTCCATATTTACACCAATTCTAAAACACTATAGTTTTTCTCTTTATATAAACTATATTTTTCAATCTATTTAAATATTTTCATTAGATAACTGTTTCCTTAGGAAAGATTTATATATTATATCATATATAATATCTTTAAAAATATATGAAAATTCAAGATAATATTATAATCTAATTAAATAGGTGACAATTATGAGCGATGTTATGTTTGGATTTGGAGCTATGAGATTGGATTTGGAAGAGGAAAACAATCCAAGTTCCATAAATTACGATGATGTTACAGAGATGATTGACTATTATATGGATCAAGGTTTCAACTACTTTGACACCTCTTATGCATACCACAATGGTGCTTCTGAAGCTGCCTTAAAGATTGGACTTGTGGAAAGATATCCAAGAGAATCATTTAAGATAGCTGATAAAATACCTACATGGGCTTTAACAAGTGAAGAGGATAATCAAAAATTTGTAGATATCATGCTTGAAAGATTAGGAACAGATTTCTTTGATGTATTGCTAATCCACAACATCAATGAAGCATTCCTTCAAATAGCTGAAAACTGCAACAGCTTCGATTACATTAAGAAAATGAAAGAGGAAGGAATAGCTAAGAAAATAGGTATCAGTTACCATGACAGGGCGGATCTTCTTGAAGAAATCCTTGAAAAATACGGCGATGCAATAGATGTAGTGCAACTTCAATTAAACTATCTCGATTGGGAAAGCAAACTTACCGAATCCAGAAAGAATTATGAAATCTGTGAAAAATTCGGCAAGGATGTAATTGTAATGGAACCAATAAAAGGTGGAACTCTCTACAATTTGCCTGACGACATTAAAGAAAAATTCGAAAAAGAAGGCATGACACTGGTTGAAGCGGCCTTAAGATTTGCAGGAAGCCATGAAAACGTCAAAGTGGTTTTAAGTGGTGTAGGAAACCTCGAGCAGATGAAAGAGAACTGTGAAGTATTCAAGCCATTTGAACCTATGAGCGAAGAAGAAAATGAATTCGTGCTTGAAATGGCAAATGAAATCAAGGAACTCATTGCAATAGACTGCAGTTATTGCGGATATTGCCTAAAGGAATGCCCAGCAGGAATCCCCATACCTGATTTCTTTGAATTGTACAACAGTGAAAAGATGTATTCACTTCCTTCATTGCATGCAATCTATGGAACAACTGCAGCTGCAAATGCACCAGCATCCGCATGTACTGAATGTGAATCCTGCATGGCAATCTGTACCCAAAAACTAGACATTCCAACACTTCTAAAAGATGTTGTAGATACATTTGAATAATTCTAAATAATATAATGAATAAATTTTTTAAATCAATAAAGATGGTGATAAAATGAAAACTTTAGTAACTTATTTTTCAGCAAGCGGAGTAACAAAAAGAGTGGCTGAAAAAGTGGCAAATGCACTTGATGCAGACATCTTTGAGATTGCTCCTGAAACTCCATATACCGCAGCAGACTTGGATTATATGGACAAGACAAGCAGATCAACTATTGAAATGAATGATAAATCATTCAGACCTCCAATCAAGGAAACAATTGATGTATCTGAATATGATACAATTCTCATCGGTTTTCCAGTATGGTGGTACACTGCACCTACAATAATCAACACTTTCATTGAAAGCATTGACATTGCTGGAAAAACTGCAATAGCTTTCTGCACTTCTGGAGGAACTGGAATTAGCGGTTGTGAAAACGACTTGAAAAACGCTTATCCAGAAGCTAACTGGAAGCCAGGAAGAAGATTATATGGTAGGGAATCTGATGATGAAATTATAAATTGGGTAAATGAATAAATATTCTAAATGAAAATGAATAAAAAATTATTCATTTTCTTTTTTTATAAACCCAGAAATAGTTCGTAAAATATAAAATAAATTTAAGAATTAAAAAAATAATAGGAATAGAAAAATTGTCTATTCCTCAGCTTCAGCCTCTCTTAACTCTTTCATTTCCGCAATAGCTCTTTTTGCCTCACTTAAGATATGGCCTTCATCCACAGTGAGAAGCTTTCTGTTTTCCATCAATATTTTTCCATTACAGATAGTGGTGTCAACATTGGATCCATTTGCTGAATATACAAGATTGGATGAAAGTGCATTGCTCATTGGAGTCATGTTAGGATGATTAGTGTCAACAAGAATAAGATCCGCTTTCTTTCCAACTTCAATTGAACCTGCATCAATGCCTAGTGCATTTGCACCATTGAATGTTGCCATGTTTATCACTTCATCTGCAGTAGCCAATTTAGGATTGAGTGTTGAAACCTTTTGAAGAAGTGCTGCAAACTTCATCTCATCGAACCTGTCAAGATTGTTATTGCTTGATGCACCATCAGTACCTAATCCAACACATACACCTTGACTCAATAGTTCACCTATAGGTGCTGCACCTGATGCAAGTTTCATGTTACTGCATGGGTTGTGTGAAACCTTGACATCATACTTTTTAATCAAATCTATCTCATTTTGGTCTAACCATACACCATGAGCTGCTACAATATCACTATTCAATATACCGATGTCATTTAAATACTCGAAGGGTCTTTTATTTTGATGGTTTTCCTTACAGTCATTAATTTCCTTCATTGTCTCATTCATATGAATGTGGATACCAACTTGGTACTTATCAGCTTCCTTTCTAACCCTCTCTAGAAGCTCACTTGAAGTGG
>JAGCLR010000084.1 GCA_017646885.1 Methanobrevibacter sp.
GTTAAACCAAAAGATAAAAAATTCGAAGACACAGGTAATGTTAAAAAGAACATTGCTAACCTATTCCTTCCAAAAGGCAGAAGGAAAAAATAATTTAAATTTCAATTAGAATTCCATTTGGAATTCTCAATTCTTTTTTTATAACCAATATTCTTTTCATTTTAAAAAAAAAAAACAGACTATTTTTAATATATTAATCACTATTTTTCAAAAAAGAAGTAAAAAGCTAAAAGAAGTAAAAAAGAATAAAAAGAGTAAAAAAAGTTAAAAAAAGAAATAAAAAGATTATGTAATAATCTTTTCAAATCCACCATTTTCGAGTGCCATTTTGATTTCACGTGCAACTCTTCTACCCATACTCATACCTTCACCGTATTTAAGGTAACTGTAAGCAGAACCTTCCATGAAAGTATTTGTACCACCGTCAGTTCTTGCACTTGTTTCAAATACAACAACTTCAAGGTTATCGTTTACAAGAGTTTGGATACAGAATGGACCGTTTAAACCAGGTTTTACTAATTCTGCAGCACTTTTAACCAATTTGTCACCGATTTCAAATGCTTGTGGAAGCAATGATTCTCTCATTACAACTGGGTGGTTACCAGTTACAACATAGGATGGGCTGATATCAATGGATAATTGATCTTTAGCAGGCATTCTTACAAATCCGTCAATACTGGATTCATATCTGCTGTCCATACCCATAAGTTCCACTTCATCATTCAATGCTGAGTAGAAGTAGTGGATACAGTAGTTACAACCGGATACGTACTCTTCAATGTGAGCTTGTGCTACATCTTCGTCTTCAATCCATCCACGTTCTTTCATTGCATCAATTTTTTCATTAAATTCTTCAGTAGATGATGCTACAAAGTAACCTCTTCCACCTCTTGCTCCAGGGAATTTAACCATTACAGCACGGTCAATTTCTGATGGGTCATCGTATTTCATTGGGATTCTGATTTTACCGTTTACGAGCAATTGTCTTTCTAAGTCTCTTTCAGCTTCCCATCTTAAGATGTCTCTGTTACCGAACATAGGTACATTGAACTTATCTTCAACATTGTCTAAACCTGCATATGCAACAAAGGATCCATGAGGGATAACGATTGCATTCATGTCTCTTAATTTTTGTTGAACATCTTCGTTTACAATGTCTTCGAATTTATCTACAATGATATATTCATCTGCAACATCAAAACGTTGATAAGGTACTTCTCTACCTTTAGCACAGACAATTGCAGTTCTAAATCCTTCTTGTTTAGCACCGTTAAGAATATGTAAAGAGGTGTGACTACCTAAAGTAGCAATGGTAATGTTGTCTTTATCATACCCTTCCAAAATCTCCAATATTTTTTCTTTACTAACTTTTCCCATTTTTAATCTCCTGAACTAATATTTTTCAGAAATCATCTAAAGATAAAAATAATTTATCAATAATTATATTATATTTTTATAAACTTATAAAGTTTTATTATTGAAATTTTATTCATATAATATCAAACAAAAAAATTCATAAAAAATTAATTAATGGAATGAAAAAAATATGTGAAAATAATGATTTTCCAAAAAACTATATAATTTATATTAAACAAATCTAATATTGTTAGACTAATAAAATAGAATTCCTTTAAAATTCTTAAATTATAACAATTATTAATGTGAAAAATATGTTAATTGGATTAATATCAGATACTCATATTCCAGATAGAAGAATCAAGCTTCCTGAAAAAGTTTTAGAAATCTTTGAAGGAGTTGATTTGATTATCCATGCAGGAGATATAACCAGCAAAAGCGTTATTGATGAATTGGAAGAAATAGCTCCAGTAGTTGCAGTTGAAGGGAATATGGATAGGGTTCATGGAGAGATGGATTTGCCTCCTTCCAGAATAATCGAAGCGGAAGGCCATAAGATTGGAGTGATCCATGGAGAAGTTTACCCAAGAGGAGACACACAGCAATTATATTATCATGCATTGCAATTGGAAGTGGATATCCTTGTAAGCGGACATTCACATGTTGCACAGCTTGAAAAGATTAAAAACATCATTTTGGTAAATCCTGGAAGCCCTACAAATCCAAGACTGTCTGATCCATCTGTTGCATTGATGGAGATAAATGGAAATGAGATTAGCATAGAATTCATTCAAACAGGAAGGCCTGTCTGTTCTGCATTGAATTTTTATGAAGAGAAGGCAAAAAACGATAAGAAGGAGGGTTAAAATGGGAAGCAGATGGCAAGTGGAAAAGAAGAATGACCCTTATTACAAAAGAGCTAAAAGTGAAGAGTATCGTTCAAGAGCATCATTTAAACTTAAGCAACTTGATAAGAAATACAAGATCATTAAGGAAGGAGACACTGTAGTGGACTTAGGCGCTGCTCCAGGAGGATGGTCTCAAGTGGCATTGGAAAAGGTAGGTGAAGAGGGAATCGTTGTAGGAGTTGATTTAAATAGAATCAAACCATTCCACGAACCTAATTACTACGGAATTAGAGGAGACTTTACAAAAGACATAGTTCAGGAAAAGATTATGGAATTGACAAACGGTAAAGTGAAAGTCCTGATGTCAGATGCTGCACCTTCATTAACTGGAGTGAAAGACCTCGATCATTTAAGGTCTGTAGACCTTGTTGAAACAGTGTTTAAGATTGCAGACAATATCCTTGAAACTGAAGGGAATTTGGTAATCAAGGCATTTCAAGGGTCAGAATACAAACGTCTTTTAGATAGCATAAAATACGATTTCAGAAAAGTGAAATCAACCAAACCTCCATCATCAAGACAAAAAAGCAAGGAAATGTATATTGTAGGATTAGGTTATAGGAAAGGACCTAAAAAGAAAAAATAATTACTGAAATAAAAATTTTTTAAAAATAGTTTTAAATAGTTTAAAAATGTTAAAAATAAAAAAAGAAAGTTAAATAAAAAATTTATTTAACTGATAAACTGTTATAAGCTTCTTGAGCTATTTTTAAATCGTCTTTTGCTAGTTGTAATCTCTTATCAACTTCTGAAGCTGGTTTACTCATAGATAATGCACTTTCAACATCACTTATATCATTTTTAACTCTCACAAGTTCCACTTGTGCATTCACATATTCTCTTTCTAAAGTGATATTGTCCATCATATAAATCTTATTACCAGTTTCATTATATTGAACTTCCAAATTAGAGTAATTGGTTTTCAATTCAGCTAACTGGTCATATTGAGTGCCTGAAGAAATTCCCCCAGTTAAACTGGAAGAAACTACGCTAAAACCAACATAAGCAACTGCAGCAACAGTAGCTATAATCATTATCACTCCTAAAACAGAAATTAACATAGAAGTTGATTTGAATAGACTCAATCTTGATTTTTTCATAAATTCACCATAATATTATTTAAAAAGTAAATAGCATTATTATTACTTTTAAAATTACACCTATTTAAAATTATCAATTTATATTAGGATTTTAACGAAATCAGAACAATCTTCCAATGAAAATCTACCAATTTTAATGAAAAAAATATAACGAAACAAGAACAATATTTCAATATGATTTTAATAAAAAATTGAAAAATTAATTAAACTTTTATAATATTAAATATAAAAACTATATTACAATGAATTCCACTAACAAAACAAAAACATCACTTGCAAAATTTGAAGAATTTTTCTCAACAATTTACAAGGATGATGTATTTGAAATTTTAGAAAAATATCCTGATGAAAGGTCACTTACAGTCAATTATGAAGACTTAGAGATGTTTGATCCTGATTTAGCTGATTTATTGATAACAAAGCCTGATGAGGTTATTGCAGCTTCACAAAAGGCTATTAAAAATATCGATCCATTAATGAAGGAAGATATGGAATTGAACATCAGATTTGAAAATCTTACAAACAACATTCCATTAAGCGATCTCTTAAGTAAATATATCGGTAACTTTGTATCTGCTGATGGAATTATAAGAAAAACTGATGAGATTCGTCCACGTATTGAAACAGCAAAATTTGAATGTAGAAGTTGCATGAGAATACATGAAGTGGAACAACACTCCGGAAACCATATTACAGATCCTTCATTATGTAGTGAATGTGGTGGAAGATCCTTTAGACTGCTTCAAGAGGAATCCATATACATTGATACACAAAATGCTAGAATGCAGGAACCTTTGGAAAACCTGTCTGGAGGAACCGAGCCAAAACAAATGCTTTTGGTTTTAGAAGATGATTTGGTAGATGAATTGAATCCTGGAGATAAAGTCAGAATCACAGGAACCCTAAAGACATTTAGGGAAGAGAGAAGTGGAAAATTCAAAAACTACATCTATGTAAATCATATTGAACCATTGGAACAGGAATTTGAGGAACTGGAACTTAGTGAAGAGGATGAAGAGAGAATCTTGGAATTATCCAGAGACCCTCATATACACGATAAAATCATTAATTCAACAGCCCCATCTATCAAAGGTCACAGAGATGTAAAGGAAGCTATTGCATTACAGCTCTTTGGTGGAACAGTGCAACAATTAGAGGATGGAACTCGTTTAAGAGGAGATCTTCACATTCTTATTGTCGGGGATCCAGGTATCGGTAAGTCCCAAATACTTAAATACGTTTCAAAATTAGCTCCAAGAAGTGTTTACACCAGCGGTAAAGGTACATCCGGTGCTGGATTAACTGCAGCGGCAGTTAGAGATGAACTTGGAGGATGGTCTCTTGAAGCAGGTGCATTGGTACTTGGGGACCAAGGTAACGTATGTGTTGACGAATTGGATAAGATGCGTTCAGAAGACAGATCTGCACTTCACGAAGCATTGGAACAGCAAACAGTAAGTATTGCAAAAGCAGGAATCATGGCAACATTGAATACAAGATGTTCCGTTCTTGCAGCTGCAAACCCTAAATTTGGTACATTTGACCAGTATAAAACATTAGCAAACCAAATTGACTTACCTTCACCAATTCTTTCACGTTTCGATTTGATTTTTGTAATCGAAGACAAGCCAAATGTTGAAAAGGATAGGGAATTGGCTCAACACATTCTTAAGACTCACCAATTCTCTAACATAGAATATGATATAGAGCCTGAACTCTTGAGAAAATATATTGCTTATGCACGTAAAAATGTCCATCCTGTACTTACAGATGAAGCAAATAAGGTATTGGAAGAGTTTTATGTATCTGTGAGAACTGGAGGCATGGAAGAGGGAACTCCTGTACCTATCACTCCAAGGCAATTGGAAGCAACCATTCGTTTAGCTGAAGCTAGTGCAAAACTACAACTTAAAAACGAGGTGGAAGCTTCAGATGCCCATAGAGCAATCAACTTGCAAAGAAGATGTTTAGAGAAAATCGGAATGGATCCTGACACCGGTAAAATCGATATTGCAAGAGTTGAAGGAAGAACTCCTACATCTGAAAGAGATAAGATGCGTGTAGTGCAAGAAGCGATTAAAGCATTGGAAGAAGAATTCGTTGAAGTTCCAGTGAATATCCTAAAAGATCATCTTGTTGAAAACCACGAGATGAGTGAAGAGAAAACAGATGAAATCTTAAGAATACTCCGCTCTAAAGGAATCATTTATGAACCTCATCACGGCGTGGTAAAAAGACTGGAAGATTAGAACAGTACAAAAGACTGTAAATAAAATTAAATTTTATGCTTGATAATTATCAAGCATTTTTCTATTTTTTATTTTCAAAATTTCAATGAAATTTCATATATGATTTATCAAAATAATAAGATTTTTCTTTATATAAATTATTATATAATAAATACATTAATAAATGATAAAACATATATTTTATATTAATATAACTCAAATACTAATTTTATATAACTAGTCATAAATTTTATTTGATTATACTTACTTACAATTAATTTTATTAATCCAAAGAGGTGAAAGAATGGACGATTATGAAAACTTATTAAACAGAGCTATTGATCAATTGCCTCCTGAGGTATTTGAAACAAAAAGATTTGAACCTGTAAAGGCATACTCTGTTATTCAAGGTAATAGAACCTTTATTCAAAATTTCAAAGATGTGGCAGACTCATTAAACAGAGACCCACAACACGTATTAAAATACTTATTAAGAGAATTAGGTACTGCAGGTAACTTAGAAGGAGTAAGAGCAATCTTGCAAGGTAAATTCAATCATTTCTTAATCAATGAGAGAATCGATGAATACATTGAAAAATATGTTATCTGCCATGAATGTAACAGGCCAGATACTCAAATCATAAGAGAAGACAGAATCTTTATCTTAAAATGTGCAGCATGTGGTGCAAAAGCTCCACTTAAACCATTATAATTTCTCTTCTTTTATTTTTTTATTTTTATAAATTCAAATAGCTATTTAAACTTAGATTATTGTTTTATCAATTTTTACATCATATGAGTGTTTTAAAATGTTTTGTCCAGAATGTGGTGCAACAGACGTTGAAATGATAGATGGAATCTGCAAAAACTGTTTTTTAAAGAAATTCCAACTTATGGAAATTCCGGAAAATATCACTGTAACCATCTGCAAGCACTGCAATGCCAAACTAGAAGAGGGAAAATGGAAAGATGAGTACATTCCAGAAGAGGAAATCATCTACAGAGCATTGGAGAGAAACATCACCATTTCCGACTTGGCAGAAAATGAAGAGATAGAACTTGAAATCGACCAGATGAGAGGAACAATTGCAGAATGTTATGTTGAAGCTGTTGCAACTGTTTTAGGAGAGGAAGTGGTGGAAACACACACTCCTGATGTGAAAATCAATTACTCAGTTTGCCCTGACTGCAGCAAAAGAAATGCAGGATACTATGAAGCGGTAATTCAATTGCGTGCAGACGATAGGGAACTTGAAGAAGAGGAAATAGCTATTGCAGAAGAGATTATAAACAGAACCCTTGATAAGCAATTCAAAAAGGACAAATTGGCTTATATTCCTCAAGTCGCTAAGCTTAAGGAAGGGAATGATTATTACATCGGCTCCTTGAAATCTGCAAAAAAGGTTGTAGAGCATCTTAAAGAAGAGTTTGGAGGAACCACTAAAGAGTCTCCAAGACTGATCAGTGAAGACAAATCCACTGGAAAAGGATTATACAGAATCTGGATAGCATTAAGACTTCCAAAATTCCTCAAGGATGATTTCGTGAAATATCATGAAAATGTTTATCAAGTGAGCGATGTTGATGGAAATAGAATCCAAGTCATAAACCTTGAAAATCAGGACATAATTGCTTTAAAATGGAGAGAATACGATTCCATTGAAAAAATAGAGCATTTGGAAGGAATTCAAAAAGCAATAATTACAGCAAAATCTCCAAGCATGATGCAAATTCTTGATCCGGACGACTACAGTCCAATCGATTTGGAAATGAATGAAAAGCTGGAAAAATATAACATAGGCGAAGAGATAGATGTTATAAAAATAGATGGAAAAATCTATATAATCTAAAATGAACAAAGAAAAAGACAATTAACTATAATAATTATCTAATAACCATTAAAATAACCAATTACAAAAACAAAAGTGTGATTACATGAACATTGAAGAAAAAATTGAATTAATTCAAGAAGGAACATTAGAAATCATTGATGTAGATGAATTGAAAGAAAAGCTTGAAAAAGAGCAACCTATTGCTTATACTGGATATGAACCTTCTGGAAAAATTCATTTAGGACATGCAGTGACAATAATGAAACTTAAACAATTGCAGGATTTAGGATTTAAAATCAAAATCTTGCTTGCAGATTATCATGCTTTCTTGAATGGAAAAGGAACTGTAGAGGAAATAGCTGAAACTGCAGAATACAATAAAAGATGCTTCCAAGGATTAGGACTCGCAGATGACACCGAATACATTTTAGGTTCATCATTCCAAACAGGAAGCGAATACACTAATGACGTTTACCAATTAGCTACTTTAACCACCTTGAAAAGGGCAAAAAGAAGTATGGATCAAGTCAGCAGACATGACGACAATCCAAAGGTGGCTAGCGTGGTTTATCCATTGATGCAAACTGCAGACATGTCCGCTTTGGAAGTTGATGTGGCATTAGGAGGTATGGAACAAAGAAAAATCCAAATGTTAGCAAGGGAAAACTTACCTAGAATAGGAAAAGAAGCACCTGTCTGTATTCACACTCCTTTGATTCATGGTCTTGACGGTGATGACAAGATGTCCTCAAGCAAAGGAAACTACATCGCTGTTGATGATGATGAAAAGACAATCAAGGATAAGATCAAGAAAAGCTACTGTCCAATGGGAGAAACCGAAGGAAACCCTATCTTGGAAATCGCAGATCACTTTGTATTCAGCCAACAAGACACCTTGCTTATAGAAAGACCTGAGAAATTCGGTGGAAATCTTGAACTCACTAAAGATGAATTGTACAAAATGTATGGTGAAGAGAACTTGCACCCAATGGACTTGAAAAATGCAATTACACAATACTTGATTGATTTCTTAAAACCAGTTAGAGAATTTATGGAATCACAAGAATAAGTATGAAAATAATTAACAATTAAATCTAAAATAAAAAAATCATAATTATTAATTTTTAAAAAAAGATTAAAAAGAGGGATAGAATGGAAGAAGAACCAATATATGAAATGAAACTTACCAATGGAATTGGAGAGCAAATGCTTGCTCATGTAATTGAACAGTTCGATGTTGAACTTAAGCAAACTGATTTTGGACCAAAACTCCAAGGTACAAAAGAAGAGCTTGAAAGAGCACAAGATTACATTGTTAAAGTAATGAAAGAAAGATTAGACGAATTAGATAAAAGATAATCTAATTTCTATCTTTACTTCTTTTCCTTATTTTTAAAAATAAAATTAGTTAAAATTTAAAAAATAATTTAAGAGCATGTTCTGAATTTTTCTATTTTTAGATTATAAAATGCAATCCTTGCAAATGTCAAATAATGGAGCAACTGCTTTTTTAATGTCAGAAGAGACCTTATTCGGACCATTATTTGCATCGATTATCTTAAAGTTATCATTGGACTCTGCCAAATCCAAGTAATTCTGTTTTACTCCAGTGAGGAACTCTTCATTCTCGAATTCATCTGTTCCATCACATCTTTCAACTGATTTCTTTACATCCAAATCCAAGAGCAAAACCAAATCTGGAATTTTGGCAAACTTATTTATCTCTTTGATCCAATCCTGCGGATCTTGATATGATAAGCTGGAATAGAAAGACCTATCACTTATTACTACAACATTATCTTTCTCCAATTGTTCAATCTTGTCCATTAGAATCAATCTGTCTGCTGCAAACAAAAGGCCTAATGTCTTTTGCATAGTGTCACTTGTAGCATCAGAGCGAGTTAGAAGCTTGCGAATAAGCTTTCCAACTTCCATGTCAGTTGGTTCAACAATTGTTTCAACTCTTAATCCATTGCTTTCTAGCCATTCCTTTAGCATTTTAATTTGAGTTGATTTTCCAGCGCCATCTATTCCTTCCAATACAATATACATAGAATAGAATTTATTTTTAAAAATATATAATTCTATTGAAATTTTATTAGTTTTCACAAGCTATCGCAACTATAAATATAAATTATTTTAATATAAATTACCAATAATTATTATAATATTAAAAATATGTATATAATAAAATTAACAAACCTATTAATAGTTAGATTATTTTAAATAAAATATTATCAAATTAAACTAATTAAATAAAAAATACAATCATAAACAATCAAAATTATAGGAGATTACTTAATGACATTACCTGAATTATTAGCCCCTGCAGGAGACTATGACATATTGGTTACAGCAATCAATGCAGGAGCTGATGCAGTATACATATCTGGAGAAAGGTTTGGAGCAAGAGCATTTGCCAAAAACTTTACTTTAGAGGAAATAGAAAAAAGTGTGGAATATGCTCACTTGAATGGAGCAAAGATACATGTAACCGTAAACACCCTGATAAACAACTTTGAAGTTGTAGACGTAGTGAAATACCTATTCTACTTATACAAAGTAGGAGTTGATGCGGTTATTGTACAGGATTTAGGAATTATTGAACTTATAAAAAACCTCATTCCAGGTCTTGAAGTTCATGCTTCCACACAAATGACATTAAGTGATTATGATTGTATTTTATGGGCTGTTGAAAACAATATCTCACGGATAGTCTTCCCACGTGAAATAAGCATTGACAAAATAGCGGAAATATCCAAAAAACTGCAGGAATCCAACATCAATATGGAACTTGAAGTCTTTGGACATGGGGCTCTCTGCTACTGTTTCAGCGGAAACTGCTACATCTCATCATACAACAGCGGAAGAAGTGGAAACAGGGGAGCATGTGCACAGCCATGCCGTAAGCAATACAAACTCAAATATAAAAACTACAATGTTGGAAACGGATACCTATTGTCAACTCACGATCTTGCAGTATACAAAGGATTGGATAAAATAGAGGATGCTGGAGTCTTTTCACTTAAGCTTGAAGGAAGAATGAAATCTGCAGATTATGTTGGAACAATCACAAATGCATACAGACATCTTATTGACGGTGATGAAGGAGATTATGAAAAGGACTTGAGTCTTGTATTCAATA
>JAGCLR010000085.1 GCA_017646885.1 Methanobrevibacter sp.
CTGCAGTGCTGAACCTACCGTAAATCAAGGGTCAAGCTTTTCACAGATCAATGTTTTGATTCCTAAAGAGCATTTCCCTGAAATGTTAGATGGAATAAAGGCATTAGGTGCTTCTTCAGTTATCAGAAGCGATGTAAAGCAATATGTGATTTAATTATTTTGGTTTATTTTCAAAATAATTCTTTTTTTCTTTTTTTTCAATTAATTTGCTCTTTTTTCACTGATTTTTCCATTGTTTTTATTTTTTTCCTATTTTTACCAATATTTTATCATTATAAATTAAGAATTCCCTAGTAAAAACATGATAATTAAATATAATTTATAATGATTTTTAATAAAAAATCAATATCTTTTTATATAATAATGTATAAATCACTTAATAATAATGTTAAATTATGATAAATCATTATAATTTATTCGAATTTATCATTGTGATTCTTAATTTATAATGATATTTTCAAAAAAGGACGGTTAATTTAAGTTGGTTAAGTGTTTTAATTGTTAAATGCTAATATTTTTACATTTAGGTGTCTAAAATGTTGACTTCTGTACAAAAGGAAATTTTACAGACTTTAATTAATTTGTATCAAAACTCAGATGGCAAGTCCATTAAGGGTGAAGACATTGCTGAAGTGATGAACAGAAACCCTGGGACCATCAGAAATCAGATGCAATCTCTTAGGAGCTTAAGTCTTGTAAAAGGAGTGCCAGGACCTCGTGGTGGGTATAAGCCTACTATTGAAGCATACCACACTTTAAACATTTCATTTACAGACAGCAGTGCTAAAGTTCCTGTCTATAAGGAGAATAAAAAGTTAGAGGATGTTTCAGTAGCTAAGATTGAGTTTACAAGCGTACCGCACCCTGGTGAATGTGAAGCTGTAATAAAGGTTTTAGGAAGCATTAAGGATTTGCATGTAGGAGATATTATCCGTGTAGGACCTACCCCTGTCAATAACCTGGGTGTTATTGGTGAAATCGTAGGTAGAGATGATATGGACAATATCCTATTATTGGATATCAGCACTATCAGAAGCATTCCTAAAAACTCTGTTTATGAGATAGCTACATTGGATTTGATTTATTTAAAGCCTGGAGATTCAATTAAGGATGCTGCTTGTCTCCTTTCAAAAAACAATATTGATGGAGCGCCAGTAATCACTGAAGGTGTAGCAATTGGTATGGTTTCATTGGTGGATATTGTAAAGGCATTGGCTGAAGGTAAGGAAAATGAGGATGTTAGGGATATAATGTCCAAGCGTTTGTTCTTCATTGATAAGGATACAAAGATTGCTACTGCCGTTTACAAGATGTATAAGTTCGGAATAAGCAGATTGATTGTAGTTGATGATGACTACACTCCAATCGGTGTTGTTACCCGTACTGACTTGATTGAAACAATTACCAATCTGAATAATTTCCCATTGTTGAATGACAACGATTTGGAAGATGATATTTAAATTTATATTCGTTTAGAAGAATTTTGTTCTATTTTTTATTTCTTCTATTATTTTTTATTTTTTAATATTTTTTTATAGGATTGTAGTGTTTTAAGTGTGGATTTTATGAAAGTTGATCAATTGAAATTAAAGAAGGACATGACTGTTAGCGAATTGATGGAACAGTTTGATAAATCAGGTGTTTTAGGAGCTGGAAGAGTTGCAAGAGCTTCCAATTTGCTAGTGGACATGATCAATGATGAGGATATGGACATTTTCATGAGCTTGGGAGGTCCTTTGGTTCCTGGTGGAATGCGTAATATTGTAGCTGACCTGATTAGGGAAAAGAGAATCAAGGTCTTGATTACAAGCGGAGCAAACATAACCCATGACTTGCTTGAAGCTTTCGGAGGAAGGCATTACAGAGATCTCGGAACCAATGATGAAGAGCTTAATGATGCAGGAATAGGCAGAATTGCTGATGTTTACACTCAAGGAGATGACTTTGAGGTATTTGAAAGTGAAATAATCAAGATTTTTGAAAAAATCAGTAATGATTTGGACAATGATGAGGATAAGGGAATCATCTCTATTCAAAGGCTGTTAAAAGAAGTTGGATTATTGATTGATGATGATAATTCAATCCTAAGGCAAGCAGCATTGAATGATGTTTCAATCTTTGCTCCAGGGCTCATTGACAGCATGTTCGGTCTTCAGCTATGGATGTTTACACAGGATCATACTCTTGTAGTGGATGCAGTTGGAGACATGCATTACCTTTCAGACCTTGTATTCGAGTCTGAAAAGATCGGTGCTGTAATGTTAGGTGGAGGTCTTCCAAAGCATTACACCCTTGCTTCAAACCTATTGAAGGGAGGAATAGATGCAGGTCTTCAAATAACCATGGAC
>JAGCLR010000086.1 GCA_017646885.1 Methanobrevibacter sp.
AAATAAGTTAATACTCCTACTATTAAACTAGTTATCAACATGTAAACTGTCAATATGCTTAATCTTGGAAGTAAGGAAACGTCAGCAGTATACAAAGCATTAAAAATCATACATGGTAGAGCTATATTGATTACTATATTATTGAGAGTTTCGACATCATTCTCTTTCAAAAGGCCTATCTTTTTTGATAAGGCCCCTATCAAAATCATGACAATGATTGAAACAATAATAATCCTATAGTCCATACAATCAACTAAATAATTCAATAATTTTAAAAAAAATGAAATGCGTTTATGAATAAACGATTGATAAATTAAATTTATAAAAATAAGTTAAAATAGTTTTTGTAAAAATATGAAAATGAAATTAAAAATAAATAAGAAAAAATAGTTAAGAGAAATCACTCCCAACTATTGAAAATATTTTGACCAAACTTTTTTAAAAGTTTGATTAGTCTACAATACCATCAGTAGTGACTTTAAATACAGCTTCTCCTTCTGGCAAGTGAGGGCTGTCCACTAATCTAGCAATTCTTTTTCCAGCTAAACCTTTCTTCAACCAGATTCTGTAAGTGGAAGCGTGTCCTAAAACGTGTCCACCAATAGCTTTTGTTGGACTTCCGAAGAAAGCGTCAGGTCTTGCTTGAACTTGGTTTGTAAGGAAAACTGCTACATTGTAGGTATTTGCAACTTGTTGCAATGCATGCAAGTGTTGGTTTAATTTTTGTTGTCTTGTAGCCAATGACTCTCTTCCAACATATTCTGCTCTGAAGTGTGCCATAAGGGAGTCAACAATAACTAATCTTACATTAACACCGCTTTGAATCAATTCATTGATCTTTTCAGCCATTAATATTTGGTGAGAAGAGTTGAAAGCTCTTGCAATGTGGATTTTTCTTAAGACTTCTTCATGATCAAGTCCAAATGCATCTGCGATTTGTTCAACCCTTTCAGGTCTGAAAGTGTTTTCTGTATCGATGAATACACATTCTCCATCTAAACCGCCTTTTTCTTTAGGCAATTGGACAGTGACAGCCAATTCATGTGAAATTTGACTTTTACCTGAACCGAATTCACCGAAAACTTCAGTAATAGCTTGAGTTTCGATTCCACCACCGATTAACTCATCTACACCTTTACTTCCAGTGGTTATACGGCCAACATCACGTCTTCTTTCCATTACATCAAATGCTGTTTCAAAATCAATTTTTTCAGCTCTACGTGCTGCTTCAATAACTTTTTCAGCTACTCCTTCACCTATTTCTGCCTTTACAGCTAATTCTTTAGCAGTGGCAGTAGCTAATCTCATCATATCAGCAAAACCAGCTTCTCTTAATTTTTCAGCAGTTTTTTCTCCTACATTAGGTAAGTCTTCAAGTTCTACCATAATTATCAACCCATTAAACAAATTTATTAAAGTTCATCATACTATAATCAAGGCTTAAAACTCATTTTTAAAGATCTTTTTAGGTCTAAGCCTTATTTCTTCATCATAATTATTATAAGTTACATCAGCAAGCAATTCTAAAGTTCTTCCTTCAATATCCATTGCTTTAGTTTCCAGGAATCCAATATCTCCTTCACTTTCCTCATATAGAGCAACTATATCATCATGTTTCATATCCAATAACTGTTCCACCAATTCATTGAAGAAAGTTACTTGAATTTCACCAGTATCATCAGTGATCTTTCCAGGAAGCATTAAAAGATATTTAGGTTCATCTATAGGATTTCCACAATGAGGACATTCCTCTTCATCCTCATCTTCAAGAGTGCGGTTACAGATAGGACATTTAGGAATCAAAATCTTTTCTATGTATGGATTTGAAAATATACCTTTTATTTTTACGCTTCTATCTTCCAATTCAAGGCTTGCAATGTCTTTTGAAGTGTATAATATGTTTTGCAATTCCTCAATGTCTGGAAGGCTGGTTAATTCATTGTAAGAAGGCTGCAATATATTTGTTGAATTGCCTACGGACAAGTCTACACGATTGCTCAAATCATTGTAGTTTACACGTGGATTTTGAATTTTGATTGCCTCGTTGATATCATAAGGCAAGTTGGTCTTATCATCCCATAATGTTACAGATATGAAACCTGAATCATCACCAATGGTAATGTTTCTAACCAATCCTTTGGTTCCATCCTGCCTTTCGAATTCACGGGTATCTTCAATTTCCAAGATTCTTCCTACAACTTTAATGTTCATGTCATCTTCTTCTATATCAAAAATCTTCTTGGTTTCATAGATTTGCTCTTCTAACTCTTCAAATGAAGGCAAATCAGATGATTCAGCATCAGAAAGCTCGATGACTCTAGTTGTTTTTCCAACGTTGAGTTCAACTTCATACATTCCTAATCTGGTTCTGGCATTTTCAACTTGATATGCTTTTCCTATTCCATATGAAGCTTCTGCCTTTTCATCCCAGAATGAGATTCTGACTTTTCCGGTTGAGTCTGCAATGTCTCCAGAACGAACATAACCGGTTGAACCATCATCCCTTTGGAAGGAATGGGTGTCATTAAGGGTAATTAATCTGCCAATGATGTCTACTTCCTCTCCATCATCTTCATGATCTTGAACTTCACTAATGGTGATTGGGCCCAATTTACTTGCAATTTCATTCAATCCTTCAGCCAATTCCTCATTTCCTTCAGGATTTACTCTTAATTCAGTATTCCAATTGGTATTTACCCTGTATCCGCTGGTTGCATAATCATCATATTCGATATTACCGCCCATGACTTTAAGGATATCTCCTTTAGATACTTTTAGTTTAGTGTCATCTCCCCAAAGAGTAACTCTTATGGAACCAGTTTCATCAGTGATTTCAATTGATTTCACAAAGCCTTTGGTTCCATCCTGCCTATCAAATTGGATAGTGTCTTGGATTTTGGTTACAATACCTATTAAAGTAACATCACTGATTTCTTGGGCATTTCCAATTTTAATGATGTTTTCCTCGTATTCAGGAATGTCATAGTCTCCTTCAACCTTAAGGATTCTGCCATCCCAATGGGATAATGAGATTTCACCATTTCTTTCTCTAGATTGTTCATTAAGGATTTTGACAATGTCTCCCTCTTTCAAATCAAGGCTATTTATTAACTTGACATCCTTATTCCATAAGGTATAAGCGATCTTTCCAGTCTTATCCTGGATTTCAAGTGAAGTCACTTTACCTTTCTTGCCATTGCTTTCATATGAATGAGGAGTAGGAACCCTAATCAATCTTCCAATAATGCTTACCTTTTCATCAGGAACAATATCTGCAATTGAAATTATGTTTTCTTCGTAAACCGGGAACTCAGCAATGTTTTCAGGATAGTTTTCACTTGTCTCGTCAATTGCTCTTAGCAAGGATCTAGGACGTAGAGAAAATTCCTTGCCTCCTCTGAATCCATCCTTACAGTCAACATCTGAAATCTCAACAATGTCTCCTTCACTGATATGTTTGAGATGCTTAATGTTTTCAGTCCAAAGAACAAGTCTAACTTCTCCTGTATTATCCGCAATTTGCATATTTGCAAGCTTTCCATCCTCTCCTTTTCTTGAAGTGAATAACTTTGGATTGGAAATTGACATTACCCTTGCAATAACGCTAAATCCTTGACGGCCAGGTTCAACTTCTGCAATTGTCTTTGGAGTGCCAACATCAAAAGTGTCTGCAGGTTCATCTTTAGTTTCCTCTCCAGTGAATGGATTTACCACCATGTCTATGAAATCTTTATCACTGAAAAAGGAAGCGTCTTTGTATTCTTCTTTAATTTTATTAAATTTGTCTATGAATTCATCTTTTGATAAAGCGTCCTGAACTTTTTCCCAACCATCCTTAATGTATTGGAAATCTTCTTCACTAATATCTTCAGCTAAATTCATTCCATTGAAAAATTCTTTATCCATACCAAACCCTCGTTTTTTTAAATTATAAATTTAGTAAAAATAATACAATAAAATAATAATCCTTTTGATAATTGTCAATTCACTTAAAAGTTTTTTTTGAAATTAAGTATGATTATTATGATCATTATTTTATCACAATTTTTTCAAGTTAAATTATAATTTAATTTTTGCTATATATAATAATTAAGACAGAGCATTTGAAAACTAATAGTACCATTTCAACTGAAAAAATAAAGGGCAATAAAACGGCCCATTAATTCCCAAAGCCTTTTTAAAAATGTAACCATATAAGATAATCAAATAATGAAATAAGAATAAATAATTATAAAATAAACATTTGCAAAATAAATAATTCTTAAAATTTATCAAACATTTTATTTTTAAAAATTTATTTCAAATCATTAAATTCATTATAATTATATATTTATAATCTATATTATTTTAATATTTTTAATTCCAGTTTTTTTTTAAAAAATCTTGATCAACAAATCACAAAAATCATCAAATCATGTTAAATTCATAAATGAAAATCAAAAGGATTCGAGTATAAATATTAAAACATAGTAGCTTATAAAAGTTTATATTTTCATATTCTATAATCTTAAAAATTTTATAATGTTTTTTAGTTTATTCAAATTTCAAAAACTTAAATTTGTATATGGCAAATTTTTAAAAATTAAGTCTGTAATTATCAATTAATTAACCAAATATATAAATATATGCTTTTTTTCATTAAAATAATTCATAATAATGTTAATTTAGTAATTTTAAACAATTATAACAATTTAATTAAAAAATAACAAGATTAAAACAATTTTAAAATTGATATAAAAAATAGAAAAATAATTGAAATTCAAACTAATTTCAATTGAGTAAAAAAGAGTATTCAATATGCATTCTCATCTCTTTTGAAAATGGTCTTCAGCATGATTTGAATGTCTAAAATCAAACTCCAGTTTTCTACATAACGGATATCATATTCGATACGCTTTTCTATTGAAGTGTTTCCCCTATAACCATTTACTTGAGCAAGTCCTGTAAGTCCTGGCCTTACCTGGTGCTTAACCATGTATTTTGGAATTGTCTTCTTGAATTGCTCAACAAAGAATGGCCTTTCAGGACGAGGGCCTACAACACTCATCTCCCTTTTCAATACGTTGAAGAACTGTGGCAATTCGTCGATGCTCATTTTTCTGATGAATGTACCGACCCTTGTTTTTCTTGGGTCGTCTTCAGTGGTCCATTGGGATTTCTCTTCCTCCTCATCCTGAACCTTCATGCTTCTGAACTTATACATCATGAATGGCTTTCCATTGTATCCTATTCTTTCCTGCTTGAAGATAATTGGGCCTGGAGATTCCAATTTAATTGCAATAGCTGTAATCAGCATAATTGGAGAGGTTATGATAATTGCAACAATAGCTACAAAGTAATCCTCAATGATCTTCTTGAATTTATTGAACGCATCATCTAAAGGAACATAACGGATATTGATGATTGGCAAATCGTCAAGCATGTCAACAGAAGGCTTTGCAGGGAAGTACTTGTAATAATCAGGAATGATTTCCGCCTTGATTCCCTCTTCCTCACATGCATCCACAATCTCGTTCAAGTGATAATAGTATTGCAAAGGAATAGCTATGACTACCCTATCGAACTTATGGGTTTTCAAAACATCCGGTAAGTCTTTAAAGGTTCCTATGAATCTGATTCCCTCAAATGTTTTGCCTAAATGCTCTTTTCTTCCTAAGAAACCGTCAATGCTGTATCCTAAATATGTCTTTGACTTGATTTTCTGTGCAAAATTGAATGCCAAATCATTATCCCCGATAATGAGCATATGCTTAAGATTGCGATTGTTCACTCTCATAAACCTTAAGACAAATACTACGAGAGCCCTTTCGATGATTGCAAAAATCATACCGAATATGCTCAAGAGGAACAGCATGATCCTTGAGAAATCAGGCTGGTTGATAACGAACAATATAGCTACCAAGATAATGAAAGCCATTATGTCAGCTTTGATTATGTCCTCTGCACCAGACAGTATTGAAGGCTTATTCCTGAATGGCTTATACAAGCCAAAGAAGTAGTATAAAAGAAGATATGTTGGAATAATCGCAAAAACAGTGAATAAAAAGTAATCAAAAAATGGCAATGATCCTCCTAAAGGACCGAATAGAGTAGTTTTGAATCTAACATAGTAAGCTAGAACCAATGAAAATAGAATTACAAGAACATCTATTACAACAAGCAATGAATTCAATATTCTTTGATTTTCCTTAATCATTTTACCACTCTTTACCTTTTGACTATAAAAATTAATATAATTGATTATTTTTTATACAGTAATAGATTTAATAGCAATCGCTTATAAAATTACCTAAATAATTTTACTGATTAATGATAATGAGATAGACAAATTGAGTTATATATAAACTGAGTTCAAGACCTTAAGGCATTTCTGATTAGATTGAACACCAGCAAGACAGCTATTCCAATATAAACCGCTATGTTTACAAAAATATTGTACTTTTTGGTATAATGCTTTCTGTAGAAAATATACATTGCCCTATAGAATTCGTAAATGAGCTTTGGATTTCTCTTCTTGGTCTTCTTGTCTTCACTGCTTGCTCCCTTGTAGTGGATTATTTCAGCTTCTCCAAAGTAGACGATTCTCCAACCGGCCTGCTTTATCCTGTAACACCAGTCAATATCCTCTCCATACATGAAGAAAGTGTCATCCAAAAGGCCGATATCGTCAATTGCTGTTCTTCTAACAAGCATGAATGCACCAACCAAGCAGTCGATTTCATAG
>JAGCLR010000087.1 GCA_017646885.1 Methanobrevibacter sp.
GTATAAAAACAGGCATCATGGTAAGTATTTATTCTATTATCGAAGGATTCCTTTTATATGACCTTTCACAAAGATTCTTTTTGCCGGAATTCCACTTAAAATTTGCACTATCCCATTTGATTGATACCCTGAAATTATATTATTGGCATAATCCTGTAAGCACAATTGAATTTATTGTTGTAAGCATGATGGTAACATATATAGTAGCATTCTTTTTGGAGATTTCACTTGCGAGACTTGCAGATGGAGGAAGTCTGTTTGGTGCATTCAATATACTTTCCATTAAACGCTGCATCGATACAATAGGATGGAGACATTATACTGTTGATTATACTAAGATTATGCTTTCAATAGCAATTTTGGCTTACCTCCAATATGGAATTGACATGTTCGGATTCTTCAATTGGATATTTGATTTAATCATTGGACTTTTCATATTCGCAATTGAATTCATTGGAATCGGTAAGATTTATCAAGAGTATAAGATTAAGAAAGAAACAAGAGTTGTAGAAATTGATTAATAAATCAAATAATTTGCAAAATAATTTAAAAAAAGTTTAAAAAATAAAATAAGGTAAAATCTAAAAGATAAGATTATAACAACTTCAAATCACCAGTGATCTTATCTAAAACATCATCTTCATCAGGACCTAATCCCAAGACTGTAACTGTAGATTTTGGCAATTGGGTTCTTCCTGCATCAGTCACTAAATAATAAGCTACACCATTGGCTCTTGCAAGCTCTCTAATATTATAAAGGTCTTGCAAAGTAGGAGCCTTTAAAACAACTTTTGCATAGGCCTCATTTTCCCATTTTCTGATTTTTGCCTTGTCAGCTTGCTTATATGCACCTATAGCAGCGTGGCAACATTGCGCAGCTATTTTTCCTTTTCCCATCTTGATATCAGTTCTTACAATCATTACCTGTTTCATTTAAATCCCAATAAAATTAATTAAAAAAAGTTTAAATAAACTCCTAAAATTTTTCTATATATTATTTTTATATTAAACTCAAAATTATTTAAATTTAACCAAAAAACAACTAATAAATATTTAACAAATGTGATTTTACAATATTACACAAAATTATTATAAACTATTAAAAACAAATTATATTTATTATAAATTAATTAATCAAACTTATTATATTATTATTTTAGAGGAAACGGAGATAAAATGAGTAGAATTTCTATTTTAGACAAGGACAAGTGCCAACCTAAAAAATGTAACTATGTATGCATGCACTATTGTCCTGGTGTACGTATGGAAGAAGATACAATAGTAATTGATGAAAAGAGTAAAAAGCCACTCATTTCAGAAGAATTATGTTCCGGATGCGGTATCTGTACCAACAGATGTCCGTTTGGTGCAGTCAGTGTTATCAATTTACCTGAAGCTCTTGATGAGCCTATTCACCGTTACGGTCAAAATGCATTTGAACTCTTTGGTTTGCCTACCCTTAAGGATGGAACCGTACTTGGTTTGCTTGGTCAAAACGGTATCGGTAAGTCAACTATCATGAGAATATTGTCTGGAGAGCTTATCCCAAACCTTGGAAACTATGACGAGGAAGCTACTTGGGACAATGTTATCGAATACTATAAGGGATCAGCATTGCAAAACTACTTTAAATTGCTTCAAGCTGGTGAAATCAAGACAATCCATAAGCCACAAATGGTGGACCAGCTTTCAAAAGTAGTGAAAGGAAATGTGAAGACCTTGCTTACCAATGTGGATGAAAGGAACAAACTGGATGAAATTGTCGATGATTTAGACCTTAAGAATGTTCTTGAAAGGGACATGCAAAACTTAAGTGGTGGTGAGCTTCAAAGAGTGGCAATAGCTGCAACTGTTCTTCGTGAAGGTGATTTCTACTACTTCGACGAACCTACATCATGGTTGGATGTACGTCAAAGATTGAATGCCGTTAAGGTAATCCGTTCCCTTGCTGAAGCAGGCAAATCCGTCCTTGTGATTGAGCACGACTTAGCAACATTGGATGCTATGAGTGACAATGTACACTTATTATATGGTGAACCTGGAGGATACGGTGTAGTTAGTGGAAATAAAGGTGTAAGAGTAGGAATCAACGCATACATCAATGGATTCCTTCAAGAAGAGAATGTGAGAATCAGAAAGCAACCTATCGAATTCAGCATCCGTCCACCAACACCTGAAGATGACGGTGAAGTATTGAGTGAATACAGCGACCTTAAAAAGGAATACGATGGATTCACACTTGAGGCAGAAGCAGGTAAGATCTACCATGACGAGATTGTCACTGCATTCGGTTCAAACGGTATCGGTAAGACCACCTTTGCTAAGATATTGGCAGGAGTTGAAAAGGCAACTGAAGGAGACATCTTGGAAAAAGTGGATATTGCTTACAAGCCACAATACATTGAATCTGACTTTGATGGAACTGCACAGGAATTCCTTTATGCAAATGCTCCAACATATGGCTCAAACATCTTCAATAGTGAAATCGGAAGACCACTTGCTCTCGATAACTTGCTTGACAAAAAGGTCAAGAAATTAAGTGGTGGAGAACTTCAAAGACTTGCACTTGCTGTAACATTGTCACAAGATGCAGACATCTATCTTTTCGACGAACCTACTGCATTCCTGGATGTAGAGCAAAGGCTCATTGCAGCAAGAGTTATCAGAAAGATCATTGAAAGCAGAAATGCAGCATCCTTGATTGTAGACCACGATATTGTATTTATTGACTACATTTCAGACAGAGCTATGGTATTCAGTGGAGAGCCTGGACTCAATGGTATAGCTTCCAAGCCAGCAGACTTAAGAACAAGCATGAATCAGTTCTTGGGAGACTTGGACATTACCTTTAGAAGAGATAAGGAAACCAAACGTCCAAGAGTAAATAAATACGATTCTTACCTTGACAGAGAACAAAAAGAGCAAGGTGAGTATTACTACTTAAAAGACTAATTGATCTGAAAGGCAAATTAATCTATAAAAATATAACTATTAAAAATGAAAATTCATTAACTGGATAAGTGGTGATTTTTTATGAACCCTATTGTTTCCATAGAAAA
>JAGCLR010000011.1 GCA_017646885.1 Methanobrevibacter sp.
AATCCTATTTGCGAATGTGGCAAGAGAATGACCTCTGCTGGAAAAGGAAAAGGATTCAAGTGCAAAAATTGCGGCAAAAGGATAGAATCAGATGAAAAGATTGCTGAAAAGGTGGAAAGAACATTAGTCAATGGAAGATTCTATGAAACTCCAGTTTCAGCAAGACGTCACTTAGCAAAGCCTTTGGTTCGTATGAATTTATAACCTTCTGTTTTTTTAAATTTATTTTCCCTGTTTTTTTAAATCCTTTCAAATTTTTATTAATGCTTTTTTATTGCTTAATTAATTCAATTAAGCATTATTCATTGTTTTTAGCCTAAATAGATTAACTTATAAAGTATTAAGTTGAAAATAGAATATAATAACGATTTCATATCAATTGTTATATTTTTAAAAAATTGATATCACTCTCAGGAGGGATTTTATTTCTGATGATGATTTAGAGAATATTGATGAACAAAATATGCATGAGCAACGCATTAATGAAGAGCACATGCATGAGCAGCGTATTAGTGAACAACGCCTGCATGAACAGCAATTGCATCAGGTACATATGCGTAGGCAAAACAGGTTTAAACAGCATAGGTTAAGAAGAAGAGCAGATAGGGCAATAAAAAGGAGACCTCCATGGAGAGAGTTAAACTTAAATTTTGTTGTATTGATTTTAGTTGTTATTTCAATGTCCATTGGAATTATAGAGATTAAAATAACAGACACCATCAGTTTTTTACTATTGCCTTTGATATATTCTTTGATTATGGGTTTAATTCTCTATTTGGCAAAACCATTTAAGTATATAGATCTTGAGCAAGCTAAAGTGGCAGAAGGGGTCATGGTTTTACTTATCGGTGTTTTACTTTGTAAATTGGCTATTTCAAGTGGTCAATCCATTGGCATGATTTTTCAGGTAGGTCCTGCTTTGATTTTGCAGCTCTTAGGGGATTTAGGTACTCTTATAGCATTGCCTGTTGCTTTGCTTTTAGGTTTTAGAAGGGAAGTAATCGGTATGGCAAGTTCAATTTGCCGTGAACCTAACTTGGGAATTATCATTGATAAGTATGGCTTTAACTCTCCTGAAGCTCGTGGTGTTTTGGCTATTTTCGTAATAGGATCAATTATCGGAACCCCTTATATCAGTTTCTTATCAAGCATATGTGTTTCACTCATACCTTACCATCCATATGCATTTGCAATGGCGTCTGGTATTGGTAGTGCAAGTATGAATGCTGCTGCATTGGTTCCGTTAGTGCATACTTATCCTGCTATGGCTACTCAATTGGAGGCTTTTGCAGGATGCAGTAATATCCTTTCATTCTGTTTGGGTATTTACATGTGTATATTTGTTTCCTTGCCTCTTGCAGAAAAACTGTATAAATGGCTATCCCCAAAATTAGGTAAAGGAAATGCACATATCGATGATGATGGATATCGTCCTGATGAGGTTTATGAAGATGATGATGTCATTGATGACTTGAATGTAGGCAAACTTAAAAGATGGGGAGCATTGCTTTTTGGATTTTCAATTATTGTAGCAGTTGGAAATGTCGTAGGATATCATACTTCC
>JAGCLR010000088.1 GCA_017646885.1 Methanobrevibacter sp.
ATAGCTTGAATCATCATAAATGTTTACAATGTCAGTTCCGATTTTCTTGTTCATCTGGTCATGTAAAATTGAATCATCCTGCAGTACAAGGTCTGCTTCTACAGCATGGCCTACTGCTTCGTGAATGAATACACCTGTAAGGTTATTGTCAGCTACAATTGTAAAGCGTCCTGATGGAGCTGGTTTTGCATCCAACAGTTCAGTTGCCTTTTCTCCAATCTTTCTTCCAAAGGATTCAATGTCTGCATCCTGCAATATTTCGAATCCTTTAACTCCACCTAAACTGCCATGGTTGAATTGGATGAGTTCTCCATTTGAAGCAACTGCATTCAATGCTAAAGCCACTCTTGAACTGTCGACAATAATTGTGCTTCCTTCAGTGCTTACAAATGCGCTTTTGCTTTCTCCATCTGAATAGCTGACAGTAGTGCTGACCACTTTTCCAACATTGCTTGCCTTGTTTGCTTCCTGAATCAATTCCTTCTTGTCTTCAATGCTTACATCACTTACAGAAATTTTTCTATCAGTCTTTACATTATCCTCTACAATTTCACATTCTGCAAGTTCAATGTCTCCGGTGAGTGAGTTTGATATTTTGATTGCCTTTTCACTTATCTCTTCAAGTTTTGAAAAGTCATTTGTGGAAGCGAATCCCCATGCTCCATTATTCAATACTCTTATTCTTGCAACAGTGGAAAGACCTGTGTTGATTTCTTGAATTTGATTGTCTTTCATGATTATGCTTGTATTGTTTCCTTTTCCTGCTCTTATGTCCGCATAATCAACCTTATCATCAATTTTAGTTAATATTTTTTTAAATAAGTCTATATGTTCTTCCATTTTAAGACTCCTTTTGTATTTTTATTTTTTTAAAGTTTATTTTTAGTTTATTTTTAGTAAAGTTTAATCATTATTATTTTATTGTTTTTAATAAATATAACTATTCATAAATGTAAATTTAATACAATAAATTATAAATAAAATTTAAAAGATATAATTATTCATGACTAAACATGAACTAAAGGTTAAGCCTATTGAGAATGGTACTGTGATTGACCATATTCAAGCCAATAAGGCACTTCAAGTATTAAAGATATTGGGACTTCCAAAGGAAGGAATTAATGTTGCTCTTGCTATGAATGTTCCTTCTAAATTAGGTTTTAAGGATATCGTTAAAATTGAAAATAGGGAAGTGGAACATACTGAAATAGATAAAATTTCCTTAATTGCCCCTAATGCTACAATAAACATCATTAGAGATTATGAAATTGTTTCTAAAAAGAAAGTGGAGTCAGTGGAAGTATTGAATGGCATTGTAAAATGCACTAACCCTAAATGCATATCAAATACTGATGAGCCTATTGAAAGCAAATTTTATTTGGTTGAATCTGATCCTATCACTCTCAGATGTCATTATTGTGAAAGGTTAGTTCAAGCGGAAGAGATTTCAAAACAGTTTTAATGGGTTTTAACTTTTTTCTATTTTTTATTCTAATCATTTAATTTTTAAGGTAGTGGAATTATGTGGGAAATGATTTGGCCACTATTGATTGTTGTTTTATCAAATACTTTTTATAATATCTGCACTAAATCCACTCCCTCTAATGTAAATGCCTTTGGTACTTTGATGCTAACCTACATAACTGCAGCAATAATAACTGGGGCTATCTTTTTATTTTTGGTAAAGCCAGAAAATGCTATCATTGAATTGTCTAAGGTCAATTGGACTTCTATCGTTTTGGGAATAGCTATTGTTGGTTTGGAACTCGGATACATTTTCATGTATCGTGGAGGATGGAAAGTCAGTTCAGGAGCACTTGTAGCAAATATATGCTTAGCTATTGCCTTACTCATTGTAGGTGCATTATTGTATGGTGAAAACATTACATTAAAACAAGTATTGGGAATCTTTATTTGTATTGCTGGTCTATTTTTAATAAACCTGTCATAAAAAGAATTAAATAATTAATATCTATTTTATAAATTCTATTTTTAAAAAAAGTAAATTAAAGAAGTTAAAAATAACTTCCTTATCATTAATATTTTTAGCATTTTATCTTTAGCATTTCATTTTTAGATTACTTCATCAATTAAATGATTAGCAAGTCTTTCAGCTAATGCTAAAATCAATAGAATCGGTGGTTTTCCAGGAGATACTGGGATAACACTTGCATCTCCAACATAAAGTCCATCGATTTGAGTCTTTAAGTTCTTGTCAACAACTTCTCCGATTGCAGCTGTTCCTCCAGGGTGAGCTCCTCTAAATACTGTTGAAGTCATTGTAGTTGGGTCAACTCCTGCCTTTTCAAGAACGGATCCTGCAGCTGCTGCACCTTGAGCAAGTCTTCTGATATCATCGATTGTATTGAATTTCTTAACGTTTCCATCAATGTCAACAGAACCTACCATATCATCTTCTACCTTTACCATAATGCTTAAGATATCCTTATCTTCA
>JAGCLR010000089.1 GCA_017646885.1 Methanobrevibacter sp.
CATTTTACTTTTTTTAAAAAAAAAAATTAATTGAATTTACTTTTTAAATAAATATATTAAATAAGGGCAACTATTTTTATAAAAATTTAATTAAATCATTCCAGTAGCAGCCAAAGTTATGTGTGCAAGTCCTGCAGAACAGAGGTAAGTTCCTGAAATTACAATTAAAGTAATGATGATTCCTTTCCAACCGATCTTTTGGAACTCGTCCCAATCATTACCGATTGCAATACCAACATAAGCCAAAAATGCAGTGCAGATTGTAGTCAAGTCAATTTGGGAAACGAAACGAACCAGTAAATCAGCAGTTGGAACACCTGGAATAGCTACAAAAATACCGATTAGGCTTATATAAATGATTCCTGGAATATTCCATGGAATAATCCTTTCAAGAGACATTCCCACAATGGTAATGAGTGAAATCATAAGCATGCCTATTAATGCATCTGTAACTGAAGTATGGTATCCAATGAAATTTCCAACAGCCACAGTGATTGAAAACAATATAAGGAATGTAGCCCATCTTTCAAGTTTACCTACAGTCATATCTTCGGTAGTTGCATACTGATCATGAATTACCTCTTCAATGTCATAATCATCATCAAGGGAAATTTCATGGTCACGCCCTATATGAGGAGCTAAAGCAGTATACATTCTCTCTGCAAGAGGAAGTGAAACGAATATGCACATATAAATACCGAAACAGAATGAAAGAAGGTTACTGCATCCTGCAAATGCTTCCAATTGAGTAGCCATTGATGGAAACATATGCATTAATGGAGCAAGGGCAGCGGCATTCATACTTGCACTTCCTACACCTGAAGCCATTGCATAAGCATATGGGTGCATAGGAATCATTGAAGCGCTAATGCTTGATAGGAAACTGATGAAAGGTGTACCGAGAATAGACCCGATAACGAAAACAGCCAATACTCCACGTGTCTCTGGGGATTTGAAACCGTATTTGTCAATGATGACACCTAAGTTAGGTTCACGACAAATGGAACTTGTCATACCGATAACTTCCCTTCTAAAACCGAAAAAGAGTGCAATAGGCAATGCCAAAAGAGTTCCTAAATTACCTATCTGCTGCAAGATCAAAGCAGGGCCTACCTGAAAAATACTGGAAATTGCTTGACCACTTGAAATAGCCAATTTGGTTATTAAAACACCAATAAACAAAACCATAGCCCCTTCAGCTACCTTGGATTGCTCAGGCCCTACAAACTTTATAGGCTTTGCTAAAAAAAGAGCCAAACCCATAACTAGAGCATATATCAAAGGCAATAATAAAATGCTGATAGTGTCTGTTATTTTAATCTCCTTAACTCCAATGAACATTGAAATTACAACAAGGACAAAAACAACAATATGCAATGTATACTCCTTCCATGGAGGTCTCTTCTTTATTGCCCTATCCGTTTTTTCTCTATATGGGTGTGGAGGTTGGTTACCAGTAATAAAATCCCGCCTTAACTTAATTATAAAAATAAATTAGTAAATTAAAATGATATTTACCAAATAGATTTTTTTAATTTATCATTTATAAACTAATCTATTTAATTCTAAAAAAATTATGATAAAGGATAATTTATTGCAGGATATACTGACAATTATAAAAAAACAATACAAAAAAATTATAAAAATATGAATATTTTTCAATAAAATATAAAAAGTGAAAGAGTAATTGAAAAAATAATTTAAATTAAAAAAAGTAAGGAATGAGTTATTTTTCCTTAAATGATGCCAGTTAAAGCCATAGTTATATGTCCGATAGTTGCAGAACAAAGGTAAGTACCTGAAATTACAATTAAAGTAACAATGATTCCTTTCCAACCGATCTTTTTAAACTCTTCCCAGTCATTACCGATTGCAATACCAACATATGCCAAAAATGCTGTACAAATTGTTGTCAATTCAATTTGGGAAACATATGGAACGATATATTGCGCAGTTGGAACACCTGGAATTGATAAGATAATACCTATTAAGCTTATAAAAATTATTGATTGGATATTCCAAGGAACAACCCTTTCAAGAGACATTCCAATGATTGTAATCAGTGAAATTATCAACATTCCAATAAATATATCCACCATAGGTGTCTTATAGGCTATGTAATTTCCAACTGTTACAATAAATGAAAATATTACAAGAAAAGTACCCCATCTTTTAAGCTTACCTGAACTCAATTCCTCTGAAGCGGCATATTTATCATCCTTTACACCTTCGATGGCATACTCATCGTCAATGGAATCTTCATCAGGTTTTCCTAAAATAGGAGATAACCATTTATACAATCTTTCTGCAATAGGCAAGGAAATGAATATACACATATAAATTCCAAAACAGAATGAAAGGATATTACTGCATCCTGCAAAAGCCTCCAATTGAGTAGCCATAGCAGGATATGTATGTGTCAATGGAACCAATGCAGCAGCATTCATACTTGCACTACCGATACCAGATGCCATTGCAAATGCATATGGATGCAATGGAAGGGCTGAAATACATATGCTCGCTAAAAAACTGATATAAGGAGTACCTATAATTGATCCTATAACGAAAACAGCCAATACTCCACGTGTCTCTGGGGATTTAAAACCGTATTTGTCAATGATAACTCCCAAGTTAGGTTCACGACAAATTGAACTTGCCATACCGATAACTTCCCTTCTAAAACCTAAAAGCAAAGCAACAGGCAATGCTAAAAGTGTACCTAAATCACCAAAGAGCTGCAAGATCAAAGCAGGACCTACATGGAAAATGCTGGAAATTGCTTGACCGCTTGAAACAGCCATTTTAGCAATGATAACACCAATAAATAAAACCATAGCCCCTTCAGCTACCTTGGATTGCTTAGATCCAACAAACTTAATAGGCTTTGCCAAATAAAGGCCCAATCCCATAATCAGAGCATATATCAAAGGCAATAGCAAAATACTGGCAGTTTCTGTTATTTTAATCTGCCTAACTCCAATGAACATTGAAATTACAACCAAGAAAAATGCAACAATGTGGAGATTATACTCCCTCCATGGAGGTCTCTTCTTTATTGCCCTATCTGTTTTTTCCCTATATGGATGTGAAGATTGATCAGTGATAAAATCACTCCTGCCTATATTAATATAAGATTTTCTATAAAATAAAAAAAGTTCTATAATTTTAGTTATAGGTTTATCATTTATAAACTAATCTATTTTAATCTAAAAAATGATAAATAATGATTAATAGTGACAAATAATGATAAATATTATGTAATGGGTTAAATATGGATTGAAAATAAGTATTTAACAAAATGAACAAAATATAGAAAAAAATAATATTAAAATAAAAATTGTTTAAAAATAAAAAAAATAATGGAAAAAATGATTTATTAGATCATTCCAGTTACAAATAAAGTCAAGTTTGCAATACTTGCAGATCCAAGGTAAGTTCCAGTGATTACAATTAAAGCAACAATGACTCCTCTCCAACCGATTCTCTTGAACTCTTCCCAATCCTTACCGATTGCAATACCGACATAACCTAAGAATGCAGTACATATAGTGGTCAATTCAACTTGAGAAACATATTGAGCCACAAAATCGGCTGTAGGAACACCAGGAATAGCCACAAACAAACCAATTAAACTTATAAAGATAATTGATGGAATGTGAACCGGAAAAATCCTTTCAAGGGACATGCCTATAATTGTAATGATTGAGATGATTATCATAGCAATAAATGAATCAACAAAGGAAGTGTGATATCCTACGACATTTCCAACTGCTACAATAATTGAAAATCCAAAAAGCAA
>JAGCLR010000090.1 GCA_017646885.1 Methanobrevibacter sp.
ACAGTAACCATTGGAGGATACAATACTGACAATGAATCCATAGATGCTTGTGAAAAGATCATAGCAAGAGGCAGAAAAGAGTTCAATTACCCTAAAGAAGATATTTACAATGTAATTGAAAATGAAGTTAACACAATTAAAGACAATTTTGATGTGACTGTTAGTGCAAACTTAAGAGGAACCACTCCAGATCCATTAATCGAAATAAGCAAAATTCCGAATCTTGATATCGTTGAAATTAATTGCCATTGCAGACAGGAAGAGCTTGTTGCAGTAGGCTGTGGACAAAGCATGTTACTCCGAGGAGACTTGGAAGATTACATAAAAGAGGTTGTTAAAAAATCAGCATCTAAAGTTTCCATGAAAATGAGAGCAAACGTTGAAGGTGTGGACAACCTTGCAATAGCTAAACTGGCAGAAGATTCTGGAGTAGACTATCTGCATATTGATGCCATGAAAAAAGGAGTGCGTGATGCTGATTTTGATTTAATCAAGGAAATATCAGAAAATACTAATATTTTTATCATTGGAAACAACTCAATCAATTCCATCTCACAAGCAGAAAAAATGTTAGAATCTGGAGCAAATGGAATTTCAATAGCCAGAGCAGCTATTAAAGGAAAACTAGATTTTGATTTGAATGAAATTAAAATTTAATTTTTTATTATTTTAAAAATCTATTTTTTATCTTTACATATCCCTTTTTTAATCAAACTATTTTTTAAAGTCAAAAGACAAACTATATATTAAATGTTATGAATATATATTCATAATAAATATATATTCATAATGAAAACCATTATCAAATATATGAAACATTTTTAAGGAGAGAATTAATGGTTAGGCCAAAGATAGAAAGGAGGATTGTGAAGAAACCGGATTACACTTGCCTAAAGCATGGAGATGTCTTGGAAGCTGATCAAGAGTCAATCAAGATGAATCTTGACGAGTTTGAAGCAATTCGATTAGGTGATTATCACAATATAAAACAAAAAGAGGCTGCTGAATTGATGGGAATTTCACAGCCAACATTCCATAGGATAATCAATTCTGCAAGAAAGAAGACTGCAATGTCTTTAATTGAAGGCAAGAAAATTGAAATAAACAATGAAAACTTTCAAGCGGAAGAAAAGATTTACATCTGCAAGGATTGTGGATTCCAATGGAACAATCCTAACAAGGAATACACAAACTGTCCAGACTGCAAGTCAGAAAACATTGAAATAGTTAAAAATGATTTGAACAAATCAAAGTCATCTGTTCCACAAATGTTCAATGTTCCAGAAGCATCCAAATACCCTTTAAATGAAAGAAGATCATTTGGGGGATCCGGAAGTGGAAGAGGACCGTCAAAAGCATGCGAATGCCCAAACTGTGGACACATTGCACCAAAGATTAGAGGATTTCCATGCAGAAATGTAAAATGTCCTGAATGTGGAACACCATTGTGCGGTTCAAATCATAAATAAGAAAATAAGATAAAAGTATTAAAAACATCAAAAAATATCAAAATTTATATTAATAATATCGTTTATAAATAATATACATATAATTTAATAAAACATAATCGAGATTAAATATATCTCAAATAATTTAAAAAAAATTTATAATTACAACTAATTATCAAAAGAAAAGGTGGGCTTATGTCTTTCATAACTTTAAAAAATATTAATAAGTCATTTAATGGGGAACCAGTTCTTAAAGATATTAACTTAACAATAGAAGAAGGTTCTACCTTAGGTATTCTCGGTAGAAGTGGTAGTGGAAAATCTGTATTAATCAATATGCTTAGGGGTACTAAGGAATACGCTCCAGACAGCGGACAAGTAATCTTTGATCTTGCAATTTGTGAAAACAAAAAATGCTTGCATGTTGAACCTGCTTCAAAAGCTGGCGAAAAATGTCCAGAATGTGGAGCTGAATTAATACCTAAGGAAATTGATTTCTGGAATGCTGACAGATTGGAAAAGGCTGCAATCAGAAGAAGAATTTCCATCATGCTTCAAAGGAACTTTGCATTGTACGACGAACAAAGCGTAATTGAAAACGTATTAAATGCAATGGGTGACGAAGGCAGATACGAAGAAGAGAATATCTACAATGCTATTGACTTATTGGAAATGGTTCAAATGAGTCACAGGGTAACTCACATTGCTCGTGACTTAAGTGGAGGAGAAAAACAAAGAGTTGTACTTGCAAGACAATTGGCTAAAAACCCTATGTTGCTTTTAGCAGACGAACCAACAGGTACCTTAGACCCACAAACTGCTGAAAAACTTCACCAAACCTTGATTGAAGGTGTTAAGGATGAAGGAATCAGTATGGTAATCACTTCCCACTGGCCAGAAGTTATGAATCAATTGGCTGACGACGCTATATGGTTAGACAAAGGGGAAATCATTGAACATGGTCACCCTGATGTCATCGTACCAAAATTCCTTGAAACCGTTCCTCAAGCTGAACAAGTTGAAAAAGTTGAGCACAACGAAGAGATAATTAGAGTGAAAGACATTAAAAAGCATTATTATTCAATTGAAAGAGGAGTGGTTAAAGCTGTAGACGGAGTAAGCTTAACAATCAATCAAGGAGAAATATATGGTATTGTTGGACTTAGTGGATCCGGTAAAACCACCTTAACCAGAATGATGATTGGTTTGACTGAACCAAGTGCTGGAGAACTTGAAATCAAGTTAGGTGATGATTGGATTGACATGAAAAAACCAGGTCCATTAAACAGAGGCCGTGTAACTCCATACTTAGGTTTATTACACCAAGAATACTCATTATACCCTCACAGAGACATTTTAGGAAACTTAACTGATGCTATCAGCTTGAACTTGCCTGCAGAATTTGCAAAAATCAAGGCAGCTCATATTCTTGAAACTGTAGGATTTGAAAAGGAAAAATCCATGAGCATATTATCCAAATGGCAAGATGAGTTAAGTGGTGGGGAAAGACACAGAGTAGCTCTTGCACAAGTTCTCATTAAAGAACCTAACATCGTCGTATTGGACGAGCCAACAGGTACTATGGATCCAGTTACAAGAATCATTGTAACCAATTCCATCTTAAAGGCAAGAGATGAATTGGACCAAAC
>JAGCLR010000091.1 GCA_017646885.1 Methanobrevibacter sp.
AAAGCTGTGGAAAAGAATTAAAAAAAAATAAAAAAAGATAATTTTAAAAAAAAATAAAAATAGAAGAAATAAATTCTTCTAAATAATATTTCTATTTTTTACGTCCGAAAGAGACAGTTGAAACTAAGCTTAATAAAGCAACAACTACTAATGCAATTGGATTACCAGCTGCAGGCATTACAGGGACGGTTTTTTCTGATGTAGGAGTTGAAGGTTCTTCTTCAGTCTCATCATCTATAGGTTCGTCCTCAGGAATAATGGTAATTTGAATAGTAGTATTGGATGGATTATAATATTCATTTCCTAAATACTCGATAGTAGCTTCAGTACTTTCATCAGGCAATTCCACATCTTTAAATGTAGCTTTACCGTCTTTTACTTCAGCAGTGTATTCTTTACCATTTACTTTCAATACTGCAGTACCGTTTTTAACAGGATTGCCGTTTTGATCAACAATATCTGCGGTAATGTCCTTTTTCTCACCAGCTTTACCAGAAACATCATCACTTTCAGTAGTAGTGTTTAATGGCAATACAATTACATCAGATTCGTTTTCTGCTTCATTGTAATAATCAGTACCACTGTACTCTGCTTTAGAAGGATAGGTACCTGGTTCACCAAGGGTGATTCCACTGAAAGTAGCTTTACCATTCTTTACTTCTGCAGTGTGAGATTCTGCAGTAGCCATCAATTTATCGGAAAGCTTAGTTCCCCAATCAATGGTTAAGGTAACGGTTCCTTCATTTACAAGATTACCATACTCATCTACAACATCAACAACAATATCAACTACAGCACCTGTGTAATCAATTACTTCAGGAAGAGTAACAATTACATCTACTTTCTGTACAGTTAAATTAAGTTGACCTACGGATGGGTAATAGTAATCAGTACCACTGTAAGTTACATCGTAAAGGTATTCACCAGGCATATCAGGTAAAACGATATTTTCAAAGGTAGCTTTACCATTAATAACATCTACAGTATATTCAGTACCATCAACAGTTACAGTTAAAGTACCATTTGGTACAGCATCGCCATTTTCATCAGTTACATCAAAGTCTACAGTAACTGGTTTTCCTGGTTTGTCAGTAGCTGATTCATTGGAAACGGAAGTTTCTAAGATAAGAGTCTTATTGTATACAGCATTATAAATAACTGTATAGTTTGTACTAGCCCACTCGAAAACTTGATTTTCGGTTACTTCTTGACCATCTTCATCTTCCCAATGATCAAAGACATAGTGGTAACCAGTATAATTGAACTCTTTTTCAGGTAACTGTTTATCGAAGGTACTCATAGGAACTTCCCAAGTACCATCTGGGTGGCGAACGATTTTAGAATCGTTAGTGCTTACAGGGCCGTCACTGCTTTCCATATTCCAAACTACAGTAATGTTACAGTCAGGATAGATGTCATAAATAGCAGTGAAAGTTCTGTTATAATCATCACCAGTCCAATACATTGTTTGTTCAGTTACTTCATCACCAGTTTCATTCTCCCAATGATTGAAGACATAATGCGCACCATCATAATAGAAATCGGTAAAACCATAAATTCTATTATCGAATTTACCTTTAGTAATGGTCCAAGAGTCACCTATTGCAATGATATTTGAACTGTCATTATAGACATTTTCACCATTGCTGCTCATTCTGATCCAGTAAAGGGTTACATTGGATGGTTTGGTAAGTTTGTACTGAGCAATATAGGTATATGTTTGGTTTTCACCAGTCCACTCAAAGGTTTGAGGTAAACTTACAGGATTACCTTCTTCATCTACCCATTGAACAAACTCATAATGGACACCATTATCATCAGTAAAGTCCCTATAGTTAGCAATTTGATTATCGAATTTCTCTTGGTAAATGGTCCAAGATACACCAGGTTCAAGTACATTAGATTCATTATTAGTTACTTTAGAACCTTCAGCACTCATATTAGTAAATATGAGAGTGACAGTGGATAATTCGTATGAATCATAAACTGCAGTATAGGTAACAGTATAATTGTGATCTGCCCATTCAAAGGTTTGAGGTTCAGTTACCTTATTACCGTCTTCATCAATCCAGTGACTAAAGTTGTAGAATTTGCCTTCATAAGTGAAGTTCATGTAATTAGCAATTTCATTATCAAATTTAGCCATGTCGATAGTCCAAGTGTTACCTTGATAAATGTCATTTGATACATTATCACTTACTGCACCTGCAGCACTCATATTGTTAAATATGATTGTTACAGTAGCTGGTGCAATACCTTCATATTTTGCAATGTAGGTTACGGTATAATTTTCACCGGTCCATTTGAAAGTTTGAGGACCAGTTACTTCATTACCATCTGCATCTTCCCAGTGAGTAAAGTCGTAATGAACATTATTTAAGTCAAATTCCTTATAATTGGAGATTTGATTGTCAAAGGTAGCCATGTCAATGGTCCAAGTCATACCTGGTTCAAGTACATTAGATTCATTGGAAATTACATCACCGTTTTCATCTTTTTTAATGAAGACAACGGTTACATTGGATGTAGGTACGGAAACAGTATACTTAGCAGTATATTTAACTGAATAGTCTATACCTGTGTAAGCAAGCACTTGGCTTTCAGTTATTTCATTACCATCAGCATCTTCCCAATGGTCAAACTCATAATGCTTAATATCCTCACCACTACCAACATCAAATGATTTGTAATCAGCTATTTTTGCATCAAACATATCCATAGTAATAGTGTAAGGAGCTTCTTCTGAAAGTGTTTGAGTTTCAGTTTGCTTTACAACACCATCAGGACTTTGCATTTCCCAATTAATGGTAACTTCTGATGGGGTAACCGCATATACAGCAATGAATTGTATTAGGCCCTGATTTTCAGTCCAAGTTACTCTATCACCAATTTGATAAATTCCATCAGGGTGATCATCATTCACTGGACCAGTCCAATAAATAAGATCATATTCTCTACCTTGGTATGTAAGAGTTCCAGGGGTCCCATAATAATTAGTATTACTTTGGCTTTTCTTTAACCAATTACCATTTGAACCAGACCCACTTGGGTTTCTAGTTTCATTTACCCATCCAGATGATTTCAAATGATAGAATGCAATTACTGTTGGCTCTAGTTCTTCATCATCATCAGCTGTTAAAACATCCTGAGAATTTGAATTAACTGCACCGGAAGAATCTGCTACATCAACAATTTCTTGACTATCATCACTTGTATCTTCAACATCAGTTATTGTCTCTTCGGATAAATCAATTTCCTCTTGATCTACACTGACTACATCATCTACATCTGCAGCTGCAACAGCACTTACAGATACTAATGCTAAAATAATCAATGATATAAATAAAACACGAGTTTTCAATTTATCCATATTTAATTCACCATATTTTTTCACTATGAAATATCTTCCAAAAAAATAAATTAAGTTACAATTTATTTAGATGAAAAACACTCCAAAAAATTCATCATATGTAACTTTTTAGAGAAAAAATATGCTCATCTTAATCTAAAAATATCAAAAATCATAATTTCAGATAAAATGAATCACATCTTTAAATCATAATAAAAATTTATTAGAAATTTAATATATTCCAATAACATCAATAAGCTTAACCTTAAAAATAGATTAAACCCCGTTACATACACTATATAGTTAAATATAAAGTTATATATAAAGATTATGATAAAATTAAATAAATTAAGTTAATTTTAAACAAAATTAATAAATAAAAAAAAATAAAATCCTGAACAATGCAAAAAAAGTTTGAAAAATTATCAATAAAAAAGATTATAAAATCAATTTATCTATCACATGAATAAATTGATTTGCCTCAGTTTCCAAACTGTGATCAGGATTTCCACGCATTTCAAATACAATAGCTGGAACTCCCCCATCATCTATAGGAATTGTAGAGTACTGTGGACTTGAATAGCTTGCAGGCTCATAATAAATCACATAATTGATCTTATCGGTTACATTATTCGCTGCATCATAAGCTACAGTGTCATTTGAACGAGGAGCAAATATATAAGGATCCTGCACATATCCACCATTTGATGAGTGAATGTCAATAGCTAAACTGTAATTGTTCTTTATCACATCACTGACTACATAATCCTGTGCAAGCAACTGTCCGTTCATTCTGCTTTCTTCGAAATCATCGCTTTCTGCAGTTACATTAATCCTGTAAATGTAATATGAATAGTTCAAGTAATCTGAATTGTTCATGATACTGTTATATATCGCATCATGTGCATTGGATTCACGTGGATGCTGTCCTAAGATGTATGCTACCTTTACAGATGAATTTGCATTACCATAAGGCCCCTCTACAGTTACGGTTCCTATGCTGTTCTTGCCTATTGTCTTTGCAGATTCCCCTTGCGCAGATGAATCTCCAGCAAATGAAGAAATCAAGTCAGTTGGAATATATTTCAAAACCCCATCTAAAACAGGATAATCTTCTGAAAGCTCCTTAAGGAAACTGTCTTCATTTGTTGCATAATCATAGCAAAGAACGAAACCCTCCGCTAATATGACAATAAGAATGATTAAAAAATAGAGTAATTTTTTAGAAGGTTTTCTTGATTTTTTCTTATGTGCATTGTCTTCATCAGCCATATAAACACCAAAAATAATTCATTAAATCTAAAATCTTAAAACCTTATAAAAACATTTTAAAAGGAATAACTCTCCTTTTTATAGAAATAAACTTTGTATAAATTTGATATTTTGATATAAATTGATATATATTTTAAAAATTAAAAGCTAGAAAAAGCAAGTTGGAAAATTATTTTTTCCAAGTTTGTCTTACTCCTCTACCTTTTTTACTACCAGGCTTTTTGTAAGATCTTTTAGGTCTGGTTCTTTTGTTGGTACCTTTTACTTTTGCCATTATATTATCCTCCTTTAATTTTGATGATAAGATTATCATAAGATTAATCTAAAATAAATAAAAATAAATTTTTCATATTGAAAATATGATAAAATTCTTTATAAAAATAGCTTTAATAATAAAACTTAATAAAATATTTATTTTCAATACATATAAACTTTACCCCTAAAAATTAGTAAAATATTGCTAAAAATCCTATAAATGAGATTTAAGAATAGAATATATGATATTTTGAAAAAATCATGATGAAATTTGAAAAATAATTAAAAAATAATAAGAAAATAATGGAAAAATAGTAAAAAAATTTAAAAAAAAAGTAAAAAAGAAAAAAGAGAATGTGAAAAGTGAAAAAACTTAAGTTGTATACTCAGCATTGATCTTTACATAATCATATGTAAGGTCACAACCCCAAGCGGTTGCACTTGCATCTCCCTGATACAAATCAACAACTATGTTCACTGTCTTTTCCTGCATGATCTCTTCTGCTGAATTAAGCTCATCAGTTCCTTCAAATGCAAGGATTTTGCCCTTATCAACTAAAATGGCTTCCTTTCCATCATCTGAATTTACAGAAACTGAAATCATATCCTGATTCATTTCACACCCAGAATATCCTACAGCAGCCACTATCCTTCCCCAGTTAGGGTCTCCACCAAAGATAGCTGATTTTACAAGTGAAGAGCTGATTACAGACTTGGATGCTAATATCGCATCATTCTCATCCTTAGCTCCATTGACCTTGCATTCAATGAATTTGGTTGCCCCTTCACCATCACGAGCCATCATTTTAGCCAAGCTTATGCAGATGAAATCCAAGGCTTCCTGGAAATCTTCATTGATTTCGCCATCTTTAGCCACTTCAACACCAGACTTTCCATTAGCCATCAAAATTGCAGTGTCATTGGTACTTTGATCCCCATCAACTACAATCATGTTGAAGCTTCTGTTTACAGCAGATTTCAATGCCTTATTGATCATTTCAGAGGATATTACAGCATCGGTTGCCAAGAAACAAAGCATGGTTCCCATATTCGGAGCAATCATTCCTACACCTTTGGTTATTCCACCGATTCTTACCTTTTCACCATCAATTTCAGTCTCTACAGCAAACTCCTTATGATAAGTGTCAGTGGTCATTATTGACTTTGCAGCATCAG
>JAGCLR010000092.1 GCA_017646885.1 Methanobrevibacter sp.
ACCGAATTCGACTACTTCACTGGTGAAGTTAAAGTGGTTAGAGAAAAAGCATATTCCGATGGTGAAAGAGCAAAAGTTAGATGCTATGGTGCTGATGATGTAAGGGAAGGTGTAGCTATCATGCACCTTGAAGGAGTTGACGTATCAATTACAGGTAACTCAACAAACCCTACAAGATTCCAACACCCAGTAGCTGGAACCTATAAGAAGGAATGTGTATTGCAAGGCAAGAAATACTTCTCTGTAGCTTCTGGTGGTGGAACCGGTAGAACCTTGCACCCAGACAATATGGCAGCAGGTCCTGCTTCCTATGGTATGACTGATACTTTAGGCAGAATGCACTCTGATGCTCAATTCGCTGGATCAAGTTCCGTACCTGCTCACGTGGAAATGATGGGATTAATCGGTATGGGAAATAACCCTATGGTTGGTGCAACTGTAGCAGTTGCAGTAGCTGTAGAGGAAGCTTTAAAATAGGTTTAATTTAATTAAATCTATTATTTTCTTTTTTTTAAAATTTTAAAAAACAATTTTTTTATTTATTTAATTTTATTTTCTATTTTTTATTTCATTTGGATTGTTAAGACTATTTTTGCATTTCATTTACATATTATTATATATCATAAGAATCTATTATTACATATATGAAATAACTTAACTTAATTATGTATAAATTTACCTGGGAGGTTTTATTTTGAAATATTTGGAAAAGGATGAATTTGAAAAAGTGAACACATTTGGAATAGGTGTTCCAAATGATGCATTTGCACAATATTTTATAGGAAATTCTTATTTGAACCCATTGAATGAATTTGGAGAATCTGCTGTTTTCCTAGCAAATGTTACATTTGAGCCAGGGTGCAGAAACAACTGGCACATCCACAAGGCAAGTAGTGGAGGAGGCCAAATCTTGATTTGTACAGCTGGTGAAGGATGGTATCAGGAAGAAGGCAAAGACCCTGTAAGTCTTTTTCCTGGAACAGTCATTACAATTCAACCAAATGTAAAGCATTGGCATGGAGCTAAAGCAGACTCTTGGTTTGCACATGTTGCCGTAGAAGTTCCAGGTGAAGATACAGGTTCTGAATGGTTAGAAGAAGTAGATGATGAATATTATAGTAAATTATAGTACTTAATTAAATGTGATAAAATGAAATGTGAAAAATTAGAATTAACTGAGGAATGGGATAAGGTTTTCCCTAAAAATGATAATGTAGACCATAGAAAAATTACTTTTATAAACAAATATGGAATTACTTTAGCTGCAGACTTATACAAGCCAAAAGGTGCAGATGGTAAATTGCCTGCAATAGCTATCAGTGGACCATTTGGTGCTATTAAAGAGCAATCCTCTGGACTTTATGCTCAAGAATTGGCAAGCAGAGGTTTCTTGACTATTGCATTTGATCCTTCATTCACTGGTGAAAGTGGAGGAGAACCTCGTTATATGGCATCTCCAGACATCAACACTGAAGATTTCCAAGCTGCTGTAGACTATTTGTCAACAAGCGATGAAGTTGATGCAGATAGAATCGGAATCTTAGGTATTTGTGGATGGGGGGGAATGGCTCTCAATGCAGCATCCATTGATACAAGAGTTAAAGCTACTGTAACTTCTACCATGTACAATATGACTCGTATAAATGCAAAAGGATATTTCGACGAAGCAGACAGTCCTGATGCAAGACATGAAATGAAAGTAGCATTGAACAATCAAAGAACTGAAGATTATAAAAATGGAGAATATGTTATGGCTGGTGGAGTTGTTGACCCACTTCCAGATGATGTTCCATTCTTTGTAAAGGATTATTATGACTATTATAAAACTGAAAGGGGATATCATAAACGTTCATTAAATTCAAATGATGGATGGACAGCAATTGGATGCATGTCTTTCATTTCCCAACCGATTATTGCATATAGTGATGAAATTCGCTCTGCAGTGTTGATTATTCATGGTGAAAAAGCTCATTCATGTTATTTCTCTAAAGATGAGTTTGAGAAATTAACTGGAGACAATAAGGAATTGTTAATCATCCCAGATGCGGTGCATACTGATTTGTATGATGATATGGACATTATTCCATTTGATAAAATAGAAGAGTTTTATAATCAATATTTGTAATCAATATTTTCTTTTTGAACTTATAGTTAGCAAATTGCTGACTATTTATTTTCTTTTTTTAATCTTTTTAAATGCTTTATTTTATACTTTACTAGTTTATCAATAATTATTTAAATGTCATATTCATAAAATAGTAATATGATTTCATTTTTTATTTGTTTATTTGCATTAATTTTATCATATTTTATTTATGGTCATTTTTTAGAACGTATCGTTGGTGTTGATGAAACTCATGTGACACCTGCCTACAGATTAGAAAATGGCGTAGATTATGTTCCAATGAATAAATATAAGAACCTATTGATTCACTTTCTTAATATTGCAGGTTTAGGTCCTATATTCGGAGCTATTCAAGGAGCTTTATTCGGTCCTGCTGCATTTTTATGGATTGTGCTCGGTACAATATTCAT
>JAGCLR010000093.1 GCA_017646885.1 Methanobrevibacter sp.
ACTGCTGCTGGAAGTTACCTCTTAGGAATCTTTGATGCATTCCTAAACAACTTTGCATTGCTCTTTGGTGTATTCCTTGAATGTATAATATTCGGTTGGATATACAATTTCGATGAGCTTGTTGAAGTCTTGAACAGTCATTCATCCATTCAATTGGATCCATTCTGGAAAGTCATCATCAAGTATATCTTGCCTATTTGTATCTTTGTATTATGGGCTCAAGGAGTTTATAGCACTATTTTAACTGGAACTTATACAAGTCATATGGTCATGCTTGCCTTAGCTATTGTCCTTGTGATTGTTCCAATAATATTCACTCTATTGCCTGCAAAGAATGAGGATTACTATAAACCGATTGAAGATGATTCCATTTAATGGCTTCATCTTTCTTTTCTATTTTTTTTACTTTTTTACTATTTTCACTATTTCTAATATTCTTACTATTTTTCAATAATTTTTCCCAAAATAAGCAAATTTTTTAAATAATTAAAACTTTAATAATATTATATAACAATAAAATTCTAAAATTAAATTATTTATGAGATGTAATTTAAGAGATATGTGAATATTCTAAAATATTTATTCAAAATACTGATTATTTTATTGATGTGATGTAAGATGGGTGATGAAATTATAGGAAATAGATGGGATAGTTCAACTGGCTTTCTAATAGCTATGATAGGGGCCATTATTGGACTGTCTGGAATTTGGAAATTTTCTTATCTTATGTATGAAAATGGTGGAGGAACATTCCTCATACCATATATTTTAGCTATTGTAATCATGGCTATCCCTATTTTAGTATTGGAATTTGGAATAGGTTTCAAGTTCAAGTCAAGTCTGCCTAAGGTATTTTACAATATCAAGTCAGAGTTTGAAATCATAGCCTGGTTCATAGTGTTCTTGATTTTTATAGTGCTGATTTATTATACCTGCATAATGTCTTGGGACCTTATCTATATAATTCTTAGTTTATTTAAAGGATGGGGTAATAATCCGAGTGTTTTCTTTACAACAACATTGCTTCACAGCACTTCCAATCCATATGGTTTGACTTATCTTGTAGTTCCTATTGGAGTATGCCTGATAGCAATATGGGGCATGATTTATTTGTTCTCCCGTAAGGAAATCAACAAGGGAATCTTGACAATCAGCAAAATATCATTGATATTGTCCTTTGTTCTCTTGATTGGAATGCTATTGTTTGCCCTTCAATTGCCAGGGTCCCGTACTGGAATAATGGCATTGTTCAATCCAAACTGGTCTGTGCTCTTGGATTTGAATGTATGGCTCGCTGCATTTGGACAATTAGTATTCTCATATGGTTTGGGATATGCAATTGCAAGCACATATTCCTCTTATTTAGGTGAAAATGCAAAATTGCTTGACAATGCATGGATCATTGTTTTGGTAAGCTTAGTATTTGAAGTCTTGGTTTCAGTTCTCCTATTTGCTCTTATGGGTTATATGGCATTAGGAAGGAATATTCCAATCACCAGCTTAGTCAGTGATGGATTCTCACTGATATTTGTTGTCTTCCCTAATGTATTCAATATTATGGATCCATGGGTTTATATGGTTGCCCCTGCATTTTTCCTGCTTTTATTTGTTGGCGGATTAAGCACTGTTTTGGCTTTGATTGAACCGTTATCCAATGCAATTAGTGAAAAATTCGGATGGACAAGGGACAGAGCTGTCAGACAGCTTGTTTTGGTGGGCTTGTTCTTGTCATTCATATTTGCAACAGGTATGGGAGAGTACCTTTTAAGGATTACAGATTCATTCATAACTCAATTTGCGATTATATTAGCTGTTCTTCTTGAAATAATCGTTTTAGGATGGGTTTATGACATTGAAGACATACGTTCAGTCATCAACAACAATTCATATATTAAAGTGGATCAGACTTGGGTAATTACAATTAAGTTCATTATTCCAATAATCCTAACAATCATTTGGATTTTAGGAGTTTACAATTTAATTCTTGTTGGAGATAGGCAAAGCTTGCTCGTGCAATCAGTTATCGCTTCAATATTTGTAATTGTTCCTTTGGCTTTAACTGTTATCCCTTATAAAGGGGATTATTCCCTTGACTTATCAGATAATAAGGGTGGAGTAAATTACTTCAAGGA
>JAGCLR010000002.1 GCA_017646885.1 Methanobrevibacter sp.
GAAAATATGGGAAATGAAGCAAAATTAGCTTTAGAAGATGGAACTGTTCTAAAAGGTGAAGCCTTTGGTTATGAAACAGTAACTGTAGGTGAGCTTGCTTTCTCAACCGGTATGTCTGGTTATACCGAAGCGCTTACTGACCCATCATTCAAAGGACAAATATTGATGTCAACTTATCCTTTGGAAGGTAACTATGGAGTCAGTGAGGAATGGTATCAATCCGATAAGGTACAGGTTGAAGGTTTTGTAGTGAGAGAAGCTTGTAAGAAATTATCCAATTTCGGTACTAAAAAGACTTTAGATGACTTCTTAAAAGAATTTAAGGTGCCTGGAATTGAAGATATCGACACAAGAGACTTAACTTTGAGGATTCGTGAAAAAGGTTCTCTAAAAGCAGCACTCGCTACTGAAGAGATTGATGATGATGAGCTTGTTGCTCGTGCTCAAGAGCATAAAAGCATTGTTGATTTGGACTTGGTTCCTTTAGTATCCACTCCTGAAGTAAAGACTTTCGGAGACTTTGATAAGACTGTAGCTATTCTTGATTGCGGTGTTAAAAAGAATATCATTAATTGTTTCTTGGCAAATGATATTGGTGTTGCTTTATTCCCTTACGATACTGACTATCAAACCATTTTGGATTATGGAGTTAATGGGCTTATGGTATCTCCAGGCCCTGGAAACCCAGATAGATTGACTGACACAATTGCAAATGTGGGAAAATTAATTAACAAGTTCCCTGTATTTGGTATTTGCATGGGTCAGCATGTAATTGCAAAGACATTTGGTGCAACTACCTATAAAATGAAATTTGGTCACAGAGGAGCAAATCAACCGGTAAAGGACTTGCAAACTGGAAAAGTTTTCATCACTTCTCAAAATCACGGATTTGCCATAGATCCAGATTCATTAAAAGGAACTGATTTGGAATTGACCCAAATAAACTTAAACGATGGTACTCCAGAAGGATTCTTGCATAAGGAATTGCCTTTAAGAACCATCCAATACCACCCAGAATCAGGTCCTGGTCCAAATGATACAAGAGACTTGTTTGAAGAGTTTGGAAAAATTATTAAGGAGTATTAGGATTTGAATTTCATTGTATTTAATTGATTACATTTAATTGATTATTAAATTATCAAAATTTTAAAAATTATAAAATTATTACTTTAATGTGGATTGAGAGAGGATAATATGCCTGTTGATGAGGATATTAAAAAAGTGCTTATAATTGGTTCTGGGCCTATTCAGATTGGTCAGGCTGCTGAGTTTGACTACTCTGGTTCTCAAGCTTGTAAATCCCTTAGAGAAGAGGGATTGGAAACTGTTCTTGTAAACAGTAATCCTGCTACCATTCAAACCGATATGGATATGGCGGATACCGTTTATACCGAACCGTTGACTGCAGAGCTTGTTGCTCAGATAATTGAAAAAGAGAAAATTGATGCTATTTTGCCTACTATGGGTGGACAAACCGGTTTAAACATAGCAACTGAACTTGGAAAACTTGGTCTTTTGGAAGGCATTAAGGTTATTGGTTCTGATGTTCAAACCATTGCAGATGTTGAAGACAGAGACTTGTTCGCTAACTTCATGGATAGATTGGATGAACCTATTCCTAAATGTCATGCTGTAGAATCTGTTGAAGAGGCTTTAGAGGCTGTTGAGGAAATCGGTTACCCTGTAATTGTACGTCCAGCATTTACCTTAGGAGGTACTGGTGGTGGAGTGGCTCATAATAAGGAAGAGCTTATTGAAGTTACAACTCATGGTCTTGACATGAGTTACATTAACCAAGTTTTAATCGATGAGTCCGTTCTCGGATGGAAAGAAATTGAATTTGAGGTTATGAGAGATAAAAACGATACCTGTATCATTGTATGTAACATGGAAAATGTGGACCCTATGGGTATACATACAGGAGACAGTATTGTAGTTGCTCCTATTCAAAACTTGAATGATGAAGTGTGTCAAAGATTAAGGGATGCTTCCATTAAGATTATTAGAAACTTGGGAATCAATGGTGGATGTAACATCCAATTTGCTTTAAACCCTGAAACCAATGAATACAAGATCATTGAAGTAAACCCTCGTGTAAGTAGAAGTAGTGCACTTGCATCTAAGGCAACAGGTTATCCAATTGCAAAAATCTCTTCAAAAGTAGCTCTTGGACTCACTTTAGATGAAATCAGAAATGATATCACCAAGGAAACTCCTGCTTCATTTGAACCTTCCATTGACTATATCGTAGTTAAAATCCCAAGATGGCCATTTGACAAATTCAAAGGCATTGACAGAAAAATCGGAGTTCAAATGAAAGCAACCGGTGAAGTAATGGCTATTGGTAGAACCTATGAAGAGGCTATTCAAAAGGCTATTCGTTCCTTGGACATTGGCTTGCACGGATTTGAATATTTAGAATACACTGAAGATAATTTGGCAAACCCTACTGATGAAAGATTATTCCACATGTACTCTGCTATTAAAGATGGGAGAAGCGTAGAGGAACTTGCAGAAATTTCCAAAATGGATGCATTCTTCCTATACAAAATTGAAAACATAGTAGAGTTTGAAAAACAAGTAACAAAAGAAGCACTTGAAGATGAAAAATTCCTCATTAAGGCTAAAAAATTAGGATTCTCTAACTTCACTCTAGCAAAACTCGCAGGAATTGAAGAAGAAGATGTAAAAGCACTTCTCGATAAGTTTGACATCAAGCCATCCTATAAGATGGTAGATACCTGTGCAGCAGAGTTTGAAGCAAAAACTCCATATTATTACAGCAGTTATGATAAGGGTAATGAGCTTATTAAAACCGATAACAAGAAAATCTTGATTATTGGTGCTGGTCCAATTAGAATTGGACAAGGTATTGAGTTCGATTATTGTTGTGTACACTCCTCTCTCGCATTAAAAGATCAAGGAATCGAAACAATCCTTGTAAACAACAACCCTGAAACTGTAAGTACTGATTATGACATTTCAGATGAATTGTTCTTTGAACCGTTGACCTTTGAAGACATTATGGGAATTATTGAACAAGTTGAGCCTGAAGGTGTAATCGTCCAATTCGGTGGTCAAACTTCAATCAACCTATCTGTCCCTCTTGCAAAAGCGGGAGTCAAAATCTTAGGTACCCCATATGAAAGCATTGACAGAGTTGAAGACAGAGAAAGATTCACTGAAGTGCTTAATGATTTGAATATTCGTCAAGCTCCTTATGGATTGGCTAATTCCTTTGATGAAGCAAGAGAAGCAGCTGAAAGAATCGGATTCCCAGTTCTTGTACGTCCATCCTATGTTATCGGTGGAAGAGCAATGGAAATCGTTTACTGTGTAGAGGAATTGGAAGAGTATATGAAAGAAGCTGTAAAGGTTTCTCCTGAACATCCTATTCTTGTAGATAAGTTCTTGGAAGATGCTGTAGAACTTGATGTGGACCTTTTATGTGATGGTGAAGATGTATTCATTGCAGGTATTATGGAGCACATCGAAGAAGCAGGTGTTCACTCTGGAGACTCTGCATGTGTAATACCTCCTCAAACAATTCCAGAACATTTGCTTGAAGTCATTAGAGAAAATACAAGAAAATTAGCTTTAGAATTGGATGTAATTGGATTGATGAACATTCAATATGCAGTTAAATTGGATGAAGAGAAAGTTTACATCATTGAAGCTAACCCAAGAGCAAGTAGAACAGTTCCATTTGTAAGTAAAGCTATTGGAGTTCCTCTTGCAAAAGTTGCAACCTCATTGATGATGGGTGCAAAACTCAAAGACTTTAATTTAACCAAAGAGATTAAGATCAATCACGTAGCTGTTAAGGAATCTGTTTTCCCATTCTTGAAATTAACAGAATCCGACAGTATCTTAGGTCCTGAAATGAAATCCACTGGTGAAAGTATAGGTATAGACGAGAACTTCGGTCTTGCTTTCTACAAATCACAGCTTTCAGCAGGTATGGACTTGCCTAAGGAAGGAAATCTCTTAATCAGTGTAAGGGAACAGGATCAAAAGAAAATCCAGCCAATAGCGGATAAAGCTCATGCTTTAGGATTCAATATATTTGCTACAAAAGGTACAGCTAATGCAATATTTGATGTTCCTATTACAAGAATCAAGAAAGTTTCCCAAGGAACCCCTAACATTAAGGAAGCTATTTTGGATGGAAAGATTGATATGATCATCAACACACCTCATGGTGAACAGGCTTCCAAAGACGGCTATACCATTAGACGTTTAGCTATTGAACTTGGAATTCCTTATGTGACTACTTTAGCAGGAGCAAGAGCTGCTTTAAATGCAATTGAAGCTGTTAAAGAGAATGAGTTAAAAGTCAAATCATTAAATGATCATATAGCAAATATTTAGATTTTTTACAAGTTAAATATGGAGACTTTCTCCATTTTCTTTCTTATTTATCTTATGTGGTGTAAAAATGCCTTTTAAAATTGATAGTGCAATAATGAAATTAGATACAGAAACCGGCAAATACGATTTAGTGGATCCGGATGGAAAGTTCAATAAAAAAGATGCTTTAATGGTAGTTGAAAGTGATGATTTCATTACTATGCAATTAGTAATTAATGCAATTATCAGAAATGACTTTAAAGCATGGAGAGAAGTTAAATGGGACGATTCTGACAGTCTTAAAGCTATTCTTGTAAAATTAGGATATGGCAGAGACGAAATCGTTGAATTGCTTAAAGAATTTTAATTTTTATTAATAGGATATTGTTTTATTTTTCTATTAAACTATTTTTCACTTATTTTATTCTTTATAAGTTTATATTTTTTCTTATTTTATCCTTTAAACTACTTTTTACTTAAGGAACTTGCTTTTACAGTAAATTTTCACCTTTCTTTTCACCATTAAACATATCACGGTCTACAGATTTGTTTTTGAATGAAACGATTATGGTGCAGATTGCATCACCAGTTACATTCACTGCAGATCTAATCATATCCAAGATATGGTCTATTCCCATTATTATTCCTATTGCATCTGTTGGCAATCCTACAGAAGCAAATACCATATTCAAGGTTACTAGTCCTACGGATGGGATGCCTGCAGTTCCAATTGAAGCCATAACTGCTGTAAATATCACTGTAAGCAATGCACTCAATCCTAAATCAATTCCATATGCTTGTGCCGCAAACATGACTACAACACCTTGCATTATCGCTGTTCCATCCATATTAATGGTGGCCCCTAAAGGTATGGTAAATGATGAAACATCTTTAGACACTCCCATTTCACTTAATTTCTCTAAAGTTAATGGGATGGTTGCATTTGATGATGATGAAGAAAATGCAAATAGCATAACAGAGAAAAATTTCTTAAAGAATTTTATAGGATTCAATCTTGTGAAAATGACAAGTAATGTTGGGTAAACAATAAATGCTTGCACTCCTAAAGCTAAGAGTATACACGCAACATATTTGCTTAAAGGCATAAATCCATCGATTCCTATTGTAGCAAATGTCTTAGCTATTAAACAAAAGACACCTATCGGAGCAAATTTCATGACTATGTTAGTCATTTCCATCATTACTGTGTTCCCTTCAGTAAAAAGTTTATTTATAGTTGCTGTTTCTTCTTTTAATTTAGCGAGGATAAATCCTACAATCACTCCAAATATAATCACTGGTAGCATATCCCCGTTAGCTAATGAGTTTAAAGGGTTATCTGGAATCATGTTTAAAATGGTGTTGGTTATTGTCACATTGGTGGTGACATTTGAAGGGTCTGCAATTCCAGGCATATTCAAGCCAATACCCGGTTCGATTGCCCCTGCTATTAAAAGAGCTATTGAAACTGCCAATGCAGTAGTTAAGAGATAGATTAAAATGACTCTTCCACCAATTGAACCTATTTTCTTAATATCAGAAATAGAGGTAACCCCTACAATTATGGAACAGAAAACAAGTGGAACTACCAACATCTTCATTAATTTGATAAATAGATTTCCACCTAAATAGAATACATTATCTATCAAGATCAGGTCTTTGATAAATGTGTTGGTAACATAGAAATTCAATATTAAACCTACAATTAAACCTAATATCATTGAGATTAGTATCCAATTGCCTAAGCTTATTTTCTTAAGTCTATTTATCATATTATCTCCATATCATTTCTTAATTGTGTATAATATATGTTGCTTAAATATATTAATTTTTTTTAAATTAATTAAAAAAGACAATAATGAAAAAAATGAGAATTTATAAAATTGAAATTAATAAAATAGGAATTAATAAAAATAGAAAAAATTAAAAAAATAAGTTTTAAAAAAAGAGAAAAAAGAAGATTTATAATTCAGCTAAATCTTCTTTGGATAAGAGGTTGGCATTAGCATCTTCCAATGCTTTTACGCCATCTTCATAGTTTTCGATTTTAACAACAACAATAGCTTCATCAGTCTTTGAGCTTACGAATGCATAAAGGTATTCAACATTAATGCTTTCCTTTTCAAGGATTTCAAGCATAGTGTTAAGGCCGTTAGGTTCGTCTTTAACTCCTACAACAATTACATCAGTTTCCTTAACTGTGAATTTTTCTTCTTTTAAAGCATTTATTGCTGTTTCATTGTCTGAAACAATTAATCTTAAGATTCCATATTTGGAACTGTCTGCAATGGAAAGAGCTCTAATGTTTACTCCTGCTTGGGACATTGCATTAACAGCTTTTTTTAATTTTCCTTCTTTGTTTTCAAGAAATACTGAAAGTTGTTTTACACTCATGTTATCACTTTCTTAATAATTAACATAATAGATTTAAAAGTTCAACTAATCAAAGTTCCTCTCATCAATAACTCTAATAGCTTTTCCTTCACTTCTTGGTAAGGATTCAGGTTCTACTAAAGTCACATCTACACTAATTCCAATAGCACTTTGGATTTTTCTTGCAATTCTTCTTTCAAATTCTTCAATCTTCTTCATTTCATCAGAGAATACTTCAGGTGAAGTTTCCACTTTCACTTCGATTTCATCAAGAGTTTTTGGTCTTGATACATGAATTTGATAGTTTGCAGTTAGTCCTTCAATTTGCAAGATAGCAGCTTCAATTTGAGATGGGTAAACCATTACTCCCTTGATCTTTAGCATATCGTCGCTTCTACCAGTGATTCTGTCCATTCTAACGGTGGTTCTTCCACAAGGACATTCATCTCTTCTAAGTGCAGTGATGTCTTTTGTTCTGAATCTGATAACTGGCATTCCTTCTCTTGTAAGGTTGGTTAAGACCAATTCCCCTTTTTGTCCGTCTTCAAGGGTTTCTCCAGTTTC
>JAGCLR010000094.1 GCA_017646885.1 Methanobrevibacter sp.
AATGCAAGCAGCTAATATTGTTTAAAAAGAAGCGTTATATAATAATTAAAATTAACACATTGTGATAGGATGTTTGAAAAGTTTGATGCATTGGTAGGTGAAGAGGATAAGATATCGAAGGATGACCTTATGATTGTCCTAAAGGAAGAGCTTACTGATGTCTCTGTTTTTGACTTGATGATCATATCTGCTGAAATCATTGAAAACAACAAGTATGTTCAGGAATCCTATCAGGAAAAAAGCAAAAAGATCTATATAGACTTTTTCTTAAACAGAGTGAAGGAAATAAGAAGCAATGTCACTGTTTATAATGATTATTTCAATAGGGATGACTTTGTAGAGAAACTAAACAATTTAAAGGATATCTATAAGGCTGTTTCTATAGACAGAAAAAACAAAAGCCCAATTATTAATTTGGTGGTGTCCCTTTACACTACATTTGTGCTTGATGAGCCTATTCATCCTATTGGAACTCCTTTCCCAGGTTCTTTAGAGGTCATAATGAAAAATGGAGTTTATTATTGTCCGGTTAAAGAGGCTAATATGGATACTCCAAATTCTGTATGCAGGCTTTGCATTGCTGAACAGTTGGATTTTTAATTAATGTTATCGGAATTTTTTATAATTATAAAATTATTGAATTTTAAAATAGTGATACTATGGTAGATGGAAAAACAAGAATATTAGGAGTTATCGGAGACCCTATTGAACATACTTTCTCTCCAGCTATGCATAATGCTGGACTTGATGCCTTAAATCTAAATTACATTTATCTTCCATTTCATGTTAAGCATGATAGATTGAAAGAATGCATTGAAGGTGCAAAGTCACTTGGAATACAAGGTTTGAATGTTACAATACCACATAAAACCAATGTCATGAAACACCTTGATGATATCGATCAAGTAGCTTCAATGATTGGTGCAGTAAACACTATCCAATTCATTTACGATGAAGATAATGAATCATCCAATCAAAATAATGAAATCAATGTTACAACTAAAGGATTTAACACTGATGGATATGGATGTGTCCGTGCAATTCAAGAAAAAACTTCAATAAATGATAAGAAAGTTACCATCACAGGAGCTGGTGGAGCAGCAAGAGCTATTGCATTTCAAATGGCAAATAGTGGAATAAGTGAATTGTCTATATTGAATAGAAATGCTCTTAAAGCACAAGCTCTTGCAGATGATTTGAAGAATAATTTGGAAAGTATTGGAATTGACATCAATGTAAATGCATATGATTTGGAAAATCTGAAAAAAGAGCTGGATGATTCTGACATATTCATAGACACAACACCTATTGGAATGTATCCTAATGTAGATGATAAGCCAATAGCAAGTGCAGATATGCTTCATGAGGATTTGCTTGTAAATGATATCGTTTACACTCCTATGGAAACATCTCTATTGAAAGAAGCTAAATTGGCTAATGCAGAAATTGTTTATGGATATAAAATGTTGCTTTATCAAGGAATCAGAAGCTTTGAAATCTGGTTGAATCAGGAAGCTCCAGTTGATGTAATGGAAAAGGCATTGTTAGATGTTTTAGGTATTTAATTATAATTTCAATTTTAATTTTAATTTTTTTAGTGATATTATGGATGATTTTCTATCGAATTTTGTTTTGAAAGAGGATGAGAATGAATTGTCTTATTCAAAGAAAGACATCTTGAAGTTCTTGAAGCAGATTGGAGTTGACTCTCGTTTTGTCAGCTTCTTTGATGATGATGGAGACATCAGGCTTTATATAGAAAATCTTCGCTTTTCAAAGTTTTCCAAAAAAAGGAGAGAAACCTTCAATAAGCGATATCCGAATATCGAAGTGGTTAGATCAACTCTTTTTCAAAAGATCTCATCAAGGGCATCAAAGACATTGGCAGAGTCCTTAAGCCCAAAGGAAAGGATTATCATTCCAAGGATGGATAATGATTACAACAAGTTACTATACATTGTAATCGAGCCTTATTCAAGAAAATACGGCATAAGCTTCATTGAATACAGTGAAGATATTGATTTGGATGATATCGATTCCATCATTTCACCTTTAAATCTCAATCAGGAAGTGAACCATATACTGAATGACATTTTCGATGGAAAGGGAATAGATTGGGATAAAAAGGCAAATGATGCCTACAGCCAATATGGCATTTCTACAGATAAAAAGGATATGAAAATAGTCTTTCCATTCATAAATGTGCCTCAGGAGTGGATAAATGACTTTTTAGGCATTGAAAACAAGTATGAAATAGACTATGAGAATGATGATATCGGCGAATCATTCATGGGATTCCTAAGTGAGATCAATCCTCATTTTAAGGAAAATGTCTTGGCTGCCTCTTCATTTTTGGAAACTCATCAAAAATGACTTCGATTTTTTATGAAAAACCAAAAAATATTAAACATAGTTAAATAGAATAAGAAATATATATTAAAATAATTCAATTATAAGTTATTAATTTTTGAGGTATTAACATGGCTAATGAAATTACTGCTCAATTAACCGATAAGCAATATGAATTGTATAAGATCATGCAAGAGAACAACTTGGAAGTTGGAGAAGCTATTGAATTGATTTTCACTTTACGTGAACAATTGCAACTTCGTAACAATGAGCTTCTTGAAGACAGGGTTGCTGAATTAACCGCTAAAAAAGAATCCTTAAAAGAAGAAGTGGAACAAGTCGATGAAGCAGAAAAAAGTTCCATTACTGATGAAATCCTTAAGATTGAACAGGAATTAGGTGTTCTTGATAAATTGAAAGACACCACATTGGATATTGATGCAAAAACTGATATCCTCGAAAAGGAATATGCTACCATTGATGAAACCTATGAGATGAGAGTTCAAGCTCAAAGGCATAATATCAAATGGAGTAAATTCTTCGCTAAGTTTATAGACTTCTAGTCTTTAAGCTTATTTTCTTTTTTCTTATTTTCTTATTTTATTTTTTCATTTCTTTTTTCTGGCCTTTTTTCTATTTTTTAACTGATTTTAACTGATATTTTGCTGTTTTTTCATTTTATTTTTTTTATAAATTTTAACTGATTTTTCCTATTTTTTCATTTCTATTTTCACAAACTTTTTTAACTATTTTTTCAAATTTTAGATTCATAAGATAAGTTTTATATAATAAATTAAACTAATATTTTATTGAGTATTCATTATGGATTTTTTTATAAAAAATTTATAAAAAATTCATATAAAAAATCAATTTATTAAATTAATTAGGAGTGGATTTGTCTGACAAAATATATTATAATAATTGGTGGAGTAGTTAGTTCCATAGGAAAAGGAATTACTTCTGCATCCATTGGCCGTATATTACGTTCTTACGGCTTGAAGGTTGCAGCGATTAAGATTGACCCATATTTAAACTGGGATTCTGGTACCTTAAACCCATACCAACATGGAGAAGTGTTTGTAACATATGATGGTATGGAAACTGATCTTGACTTAGGTCACTATGAAAGGTTCTTGGACGTAGAGCTTCCAGGAATATCTAACATCACTACCGGTAAGGTTTATCAGTCAGTTATTTCCAAGGAAAGAAAAGGTGATTTCCTCGGAGCTTGTGTACAGATTATCCCTCATATCACCAATGAAATCAAGGAAATGGTTCGTGAAATCTCTGCTAAAGACAATTACGATGTTGTCCTTGTTGAATTGGGAGGTACTGTAGGGGATATTGAAAGTCAGCCATTCCTTGAGGCATTAAGGCAATTGAGAAATGAGGAAGGCTCTAAAAATGTGATGTTTGTACACGTAACCTTTGTTCCTTACTTGAATGCTGCTGGTGAATTCAAGACAAAACCTACTCAACACTCTTCAAAAGAACTCAGAAGTATGGGTATCAACCCTGACATGATCGTTTTAAGAAGCCAAGAGCATATTGATGATGACATAAAGAGAAAGATTGCTCACTTCTGTGACGTAGACTTTGATGCTGTTGTAAACACTCCTGAT
>JAGCLR010000095.1 GCA_017646885.1 Methanobrevibacter sp.
AAATTATCCACGATATTTGCAAAGGTGTTTGCAGTATCTTCAACATAATCAATAATTCTTTTGTGACCTTTATGAACTGAATAAGGCAATCCATGAAGTGCCTTATATATGAAAATAGGGATGAATCCTTTGTAAGGGGAATAAGCTTCATGAGGACCATAGCAGTTTACAGGACGAACCCTTACGGTTTCTGTACCGAACATGGTAGCAGAATTCATGCACATCAATTCTCCAGCCCATTTGGAAATTGCATAGTCATTCATTTGATAAGTGTCTTTAATTGGCCTGTTTTCCATTACATCTTCAGTCATGATTCCCTCATAATCCCCATAAACTTCTGCAGATGAGAATGAAATCATCCTAAAGCCTAATTTCTCTTGAAGACGAATCATGTTCTTTAAACCGATTACATTGGTTTCCCAAAGGTTTTCATAGTATCCTTCACCATTCCATCTGCCGTATTCAGCAGCTAAGTTGTAAACGTAATCGAATTTTTCATTATCATCAAAGATCCTTTCCATTTGACGATAGTTACGAATATCCCCTCTAACATAGTCAGAATAGGAATCAGAGTATAAGTCAGCTTCATCTTCATGATGCAATAAGTCAACAGAGAGGACTTCATGACCTCTGCTTCTAAGTTCATTTACAAGATTAGTTCCTATAAATCCTGCTCCTCCAGTTACCATAATTCTTTGAGTTTCCATAAAAAACACCACATCCAAAAAGATTAAAAAATCATTAAATTAAATTTATATCAACTAAATATCGATTAGATATCAATATCATCAAGGCTATCAGGCTTCTTGCCTCTCACCCTTTTAAAAAATCCTAATTCTTCAAATTCATTTAAAGTGTATTTCATCTGTGCCAATTTTGTATATGCTATATCCAAACGATTTTCCAAATTGTATGTCCTTTGATTCTGACGAATCCTGGATTTCCTTAAGTCCCTTTCCAGATTAGCGATTTCATAATTGGCATCATTCAATTCTTTTGTCAATTTATCGATCAATTCATTTAATTTCTCATTGTCTTCCCTTTCGGATTTAAGATATCTCCTTAGGATATCAATCCTGTGATTTAATTTTTTAGTTTCAAGCCCCAACTCTTCAATATCATATTGCCTGACTTCCAATTCCAAGGATTCAAAATGCATAATGTCCCTTGAAAGGTTTTCCCTTTCAATTGCAAAATGCTCTATCCTATCCTCATAGGATTCACACCTTTCCTTAAGAATCCTATTTTCCTTTCTGTAATTGGAAAGCTGGATCTTCAACTCTTCAATTTCCTCTTCAGGGCTCTTTTCATTAATCATCAAATCACTTAGGAAAATGCAATTTTAAAATTGATAAATTAACTCATATTATTTCATTTTTAATGAAATTCAAGATTTCATCTTTAGCTTTCTCATCTTCCAATGCAAATTTTATGGAAGTTTTTAACCAATCGATACGATTACCTATATCATAGGATTGGCCTGTAAAGACTTGACCGTAAATCTCATCCAATTTAGACAATGCATCTGTCAATTGGATCTCTCCACCATAACCTGGCTCAACATTCTCAATGCAGTCAAAGATGTCTGGAGTGAGAACATATCTTCCCATAATAGCCAAATTACTTGGTGCAACTCTTAAAGGTGGCTTTTCAACCAATTTATCGATTTTGTAAATGTTAGGTTCAATCTCTTCCCCACCGATAATACCATATCTTTCCACCTTTTCATCAGGAACCTCTTCCACAGCAATGACTGATTTGCCGTACTTCTCATGGATGTCAATCAATTGTTTTGTGCATGGAACAGTGCCTTTAGTAATTGTATCCCCTAACATAACTACAAAAGGGTCATTTCCGACATGTTTTTTTGCACAATATATAGCATCACCAAGACCTTTTTGCTTCTTTTGCCTTATGAAATGAATATCTGCCAAATCAGAAATGTATTCTATTTCCTTTAAAAACTCTTCTTTGCCTTTTGTCTTTAAATGATGCTCCAATTCGAAAGACCTGTCGAAATGGTCTTCAATTGATCTTTTACCTTTACCTGTAACAATTAGAATGTCATCTACACCGGAATTCACTGATTCCTCTATTACATATTGAATAGTAGGCTTATCATAAACCGGTAGCATTTCCTTAGGTTGAGCCTTTGTAGCAGGCAAGAATCTTGTTCCCAAACCTGCTGCTGGAATAACTGCCTTCATCATTACACCTCAAATAAATTAGAATTCTTTTGATTCTTTTAATTCTCATTAAGAATTAAATTTAATTAATATATTATTAGTTTTATTAATAAAAATATATAAATCTGATGAAAAAATAGGCTTTTTAAAAAATAAGCAATCAAAATATCTTAAAATAAACAAGTGAAAAATCAGATAAAATCAAATAAAAATAGATTATAAAATGGTGCAGGGGACGGGAATCGAACCCGCGAAGGGACTAACCCACTAGGCCCTCAACCTAGCGCCTTTGACCGCTCGACCACCCCTGCATAAACAGAAAAATAGTACAGTACTATATAATATATTTATTATCTTATTTAAATATTACTACCAATATAAATAAAAAAATCAAATAAGCTCAATATTAACCTCCATAGATTCGCCGTTAGCCAAATCCTTAATCAAATCTCTGTTTAAATCAATAGCTGCCTTGTTAGATTTAATCATTAAGGTTCTGGAGCACACAAATGTGCTTTTTCTGCAAACGATATCTGTTGGATGGGATAAGCTTAAATCATGATGACCAAAGCCTTCTATAGTGTCAGAGGCATTTGGAGTCTTTAATTCAACAATCACTTTTGTATCATCATTGGCAAGTTTCTCTTTAAATTCCTTAGGGAAATCCTCCATTGACTTATCAATATCTAAACCTATTATACAGTCTCCAGATAAGGTTAGATCTTTATCTTTTGTGATTTCAAAGGTGGATTTATGTAAGGACAATACATTTTCATGTCCTTTTGCCATAATCTTAAAATTCATAATAAGAATTATGCAAATTATTTTATAAAAATATTTTTAAAAAACCAATGCCAAATAGATATATGATAAGAAAACATGAAATTTTTTCTAATGGAGTTTTTAAATGATATTGAATACTGGCTTAAGAACAGACATTCCAGGATTTTTCAGCGAATGGTTCTACAATAGGATAGATGAAGGATTCGTTTATGTTAGAAATCCCTATGCAAAAAATAATATTTATAGCTATAAATTAGATCCAGAACTGATAGATTGCATAATCTTCTGCACTAAAAATCCAAGGCCAATGATTGGAAATCTTGATAAAATAGATGAATTCAACCAGTATTGGCATATTACAATCACCCCTTATGAAAAGGAGATAGAACCTAATGTTC
>JAGCLR010000096.1 GCA_017646885.1 Methanobrevibacter sp.
AAATAATTCAAAAAATAAAAAAATGAAAACTAGTTAAAGAGCATAACACTCCCAAACTAGTGAAAAGAATTTTGGTCCAGCTTTTGCGTTGCCGAAGGCAACGGAAAAGGTGGGTCTATAATTCTACAGCTTCTCCGCCAGCTTCTTCTATTTTCTCAATAGCTGCTTCAGAGAATGCAGGAGATTTGACTACTAAAGGAATGTCAAGAGATCCGGTTGCTAAAACTTTGTTGTAACCTAATTCAGTTACATCAATTACAATAACATCGTCTTCTTTAGTTGCAATTCCTTGTTCTACAAACTCTTCAGCTTTATCGTTCAAGAAGTTTAAGTTGACAGGATAAGATTTGTGGATAGTTTTTTGAGGTCTTTTGAAACCGTGTTTACCGAAGTAATACCTGTTTTCAATTACGGTAGTGGACCAGTGGTGTTTTCCAGCTCCAGCTTTACCTTTACCACCTTTGTTACCTGCTCCTCTTCTCCTTTTGACAGAGCCTCCACCGTTAGATCTGGAACCTCTCATCTTATTAATCTTTTTACCTTTTCTAATCATAATAATCCACCCTTAAGCCATTCTTTTTGCAAGATTATTAATATCTTCGCCTCTGTAACCTAAGGATCCACCCTCTTTAATAGAATGTCTAATTCCTTTGTATCCTTTTCTTGGAGGATGTAAACGGAATACAGGTTTCATATCAATATCTTGAGCTTTGAGTTCACCATTGAGTAATGCATTAGCTAATTCTTCAAAGGTAGAGTAATCAGTGTTTTCGCTTAAGTATTCTTCAGAGAGACGAGCTCCACCAACTAATCTTCCTCTTTTTTCAACAAGTTCAGTGAGAGTTTCTAAATCAACTTCACCCCAAGTGATGTAGTCTTTTGCTTTTTGGAGCATACCTTTGTAACTTGGGTTTTCATCAACTAATACAGCATGACTAATTCTGTTTAATCTTAACATTTCTAAAGTACTAGCAATGGGTTGTTTAACACCAGTAGTACCTCTAATTCTAATTACTAAATACATGATACCACCGTTTATTGGATTACTCCCATATTTTTAAGGTCTTGTTCTGAAGCTTTCATTCTGCTTGCTTCTTTTAAAGCTTCGAATACAGCATTAGCAAAGTTTACAGTAGTTTGGGTTTGTCCACTTGCTTGGGACCATACGTCTTTGATACCTGCAAGGGAGAGAATGGTTTTACCAACATCACCAATAGCGAGTCCTACACCTGCAGGAGCAGGTCTTAAGGTTACGTTTACACTACTTGCTTTACCGGTTACTTTGAAAGGTACAGTGTGTTGTCTTCCACAAACACAACCCCAGTCTCCACAACCTCTTCTTACTTTGATAATGTTATATTTAGCGTTATCTACAGCTTTTCTGATAGCAGGACCTACTTCTCTAGCTTTACCTTGTCCTAAACCTACATAACCATTTTTGTTACCTACAGCAACGATTACTCTAAAGTTTACTTTTCTACCAGATTTGTGCATTCTTTGAACTAAATTTACATCCATTACTTCTTCTTCTAAATCAGGAAGCAATGCATCTACAATTTCTAATTCCATTATAGGGAGACCTTTTTCGAAGATTTCGTCAATATCGGTGATATTTCCTGCTTTTACTTCTTTACCTAAATTGGTTTTAGGTTCCCAATCATCCATATTAAAGCTCATAATTCAGCCTCGTCAATTTTATTTTTAATTTCTTCAAAGTGTTCAGGTAAATCAGTAGGTTGAAGACCTTTAGCTAAGTATTGGGAGAATTTTTTGTTTAATTCTTCTTCATCTAAGCTTTCTGCATATTCTGCAATGTGTTCACCATTAATTCTGTCTTCAGTAGGGATAATAGATTCACCGTATGGTACGTTTAAACCAGCATCTGCAGCACCTTTAACAGCAGCAAATACTTTTGATCCTCTAATAGGAGATTTTAAACCAATGTCAGCAACAGCATATTCAATGCCTGCTGCAACAGCTT
>JAGCLR010000097.1 GCA_017646885.1 Methanobrevibacter sp.
ATAAAAACTGAAATTCCAAGTTCTATTGATCAAGATGAATTGTATGATCTTGCAAGGGACATTTTGGATTTGGCAAAAGAGGGATTGAAAGAAAGAGATCTTGGTGAGGAAATATTTTTAGAACCATTGTATAAGAATGTGGATGAAAGGACAAATCCTGGAAAAAGGATTTTGACTTCCTTGAAAGATGGAATAAGTTTGGAAAAAATCATTAAAGATTATGGTGATTTATAGGATAGGAAGGTGTGATAAAATGGATAGGATATTCAATTTATCTCAATTGCATAAGAATGCAAGTTCAGAGGATTTAAAACAAGGCTCTTTTGGTATAGAGTGGGAAGGATTAAGAGTCCGTGGAAACGGAGAGCTCTCACTTAGTCCACATCCTGAAATATTTGGAAACAAATTATCAAATCCTTACATTACAACAGATTTCTCTGAAAGCCAAATCGAAATCATCACTCCAGCATTTGATACAATTGATGAAGCATTTTCATTTTTCTCGTTTATGTCTGATTTGGTTAACAGCTCTTTAGATGATGATGAGTTTCTATGGTTCCAATCATTGCCTTGCATACTCCCAGATTCAAGTGAAATCCCAATTGCAAAATATAAAGGCAGAGAATTGGCAGAAGAGTCAATGGAATACAGAAAAGGGTTAGCTAAGAAATATGGTCTTAGAAAGCAATTGATTTCTGGAATCCATTTCAATTTTTCATTTAAGGATGAGCTATTGGAAAAATTGTATGATAATTTGGACATTAGTGAAATTGAATCTCATGAGAATTCAAGGATGTCATTTAAGGAATTTAAAAACAGGCTTTACTTGAAGATTTCAAGAAATTACATTCGCTATGTTTGGCTTATAATCTATCTTACAGGTTGTTCTGTTGCAGCTCATGACACCTTCACTCCAGAATGTACCAAATTGATGGAAAATAGTGATAATCGTGGAAGTGTTTATAGCGAAAGAGGTCCTTCATTTAGGAATGCTTCCTGTGGATATAAGAATCTCGTGCATCTATATCCAAATTACCATTCAGTAGAGGAATTTGCTAGAGATGTTCAGTCTTTCATTGATGAAGGTCACTTATCTCAAGCAAAGGAATTGTATACCCAAATCAGATTAAAGCCTAAAGACCCAAGAGATGTGCTTTTATCTTTAAAAGAGGATGGAATCCAGTATGTGGAAATAAGAACTTTAGACATCAACCCATTCTATAAATGCGGTTTAATCAAAAGGGATATGGAGTTTCTTCATTTATTCCTAATTTACTGCTTGATTGCTGAAGAGTCAGATTATGAAAATTGGCAAGAGGAAGCTATTTACAATGAGGAAATGACTGCTGAAGCAGCTTATGACTTTAACATGAAATTGATTAAAGACGGTGAAAAAATCAGTTTGGAAGAATGGGGTTTAAGTATTCTTGATGAAATTGATGATATGTGCAGAACCTTAGGCATTGGCAGCAGGTCCCTTATAGATTCAATGAGACAAAGAATTGTAGATCCATCATTGACTTATGGAAAAGGACTCATTAGATTGATAAAAGAAGAAGGGTACATCAACAGCCAAATAAAATTGTCTCAAGTCAATAAGGTAACAAGCAAATACCTTCTTGAAAATACAGGCATGTTGGAAGATGAAAGATTTAAGGAATATGTTCCTATTGCTCTTCAAGGAGCTAAAAAATAGTTCTTTAATCTTTTAATTTATTTTCTTTTTTTATTTTAATTTTTTATTTAAAAGAGATATTTTAGTTTTTAAATTTCTTTATTTTAATTTCTTTTTTTCATTGTTATTTTCTAAACTTAACCCCTACATTGAATGCATCAGCTATTTTATCTCCAACTTCAAAGTAGTCATATAAAACATCATCATAAACTATTGGATTAAGCAATTTCAAGTCAACTTTTCCTTTTTCACCTATGACGTCCTCATCTGCTTGAATGTTTACGATTTCACCAGTTATTTGAGTGTGGCTGCCTACATCAACAGTGTTCATGACTTTACATTCAATTGAAACCTTCATTTCATTTATGATTGGTGCATTGACTTCTTTAGCTTTAGTTGTTGTGAAACCTACCTTTTCTAGCTTATCCACATCGTATCCAGATGCAATTCCAATGAAATCTGCTTCTGCAACTTGATC
>JAGCLR010000098.1 GCA_017646885.1 Methanobrevibacter sp.
AGGCTCTCCAATATTCATTCCATTGTTAAGCGGTCTCATTGCTCTTGCAACAGTCTTGATTGTTCATGAATTCAGTCATGGAATATTGGCAAGAGTGGAAAAGATAAGCTTAAAATCCATAGGTCTCTTATTGTTTGCGATTCTTCCAGGGGCTTTTGTTGAACCTGATGAAGAAGAACTAAATCAATTGAGCCGTCCTGCTAAAATGAGGATTTATGTTGCAGGGTCCATGGCGAATTTGACTTTGGCAGCTATTGCATTGGTCTTTATGCTGATTATCTCTTCCTTCATCATGCCTGCTGTCTTTGAAGAGGATGGAGTTCAGATTAGCAGATTAACAGAAGGCGGTAATGCAATCAATTATCTGTCTGAAGGAATGTTGATTAAATCATTAAATAATGTTACTGTTAAGGATTCAGCAAGCTATCAAGAGGCAATAACTACTTTAAGGCCAAATGAAATTGTGAACATACAAACGGATCAAGGGACTTATAGTTTCCAATTGAAGACCAATCCAATGAACAAATCCTTAGGATATATGGGCATTCAAGTAAAGTCACACAATGTCATTACCGAACCTTATGATAATCACTTTTACACTCCTTTATTATGGATTCTAATGCCTTTAAGTGATCTTCTGTTCTGGATTTATTTCCTCAACTTTGCAGTTGGAACCTTTAACTTGCTTCCTATGAAACCTTTGGATGGAGGACATTTATTTGAGAACCTATTGTCTTATATCATGCCGGAAGGGGCATATAGGCCAATAGTCACTTTTATGTCTTTCTTTATGGGAATCATAATTGTAGTTAGTCTTGTTGTTGGCTTTTTAGGCACTCCATTTTAGATTAATTGCAATTTTATATTTTTTTCATGATAATTTTTGTTCGTATCTTATAAAACCAAAACTTTATATATATAGAAAAATAGATAAATAAATGTTTAAGCATTTACGAACTAATAATACTATAGTTATGTAAAATTGCTAAAATGTAATACATAAGATTTTATGTAATTTAATATTAGAGGAATTAAAATGAAAGCAAAAGCACAAAAAATAGGTGACGGAGTATACTGGATTGGTGTACTTGACTGGGACTTAAGATCTTACCACGGTTACACTTTAGATGGAACCACTTACAATGCATACATTGTATTCGGTGAAAAGGTAGCTATTATCGATAACGCTTATCCTGGAAAAACTGAAGAAATGATGGCTCGTATTGAAGACGCATTTGAACAAGAAGGCAGAGAAGTGAAAGTTGACTACATTGTTCAAAACCACGTAGAAAAAGACCACAGTGGTGTCTTGTACGACTTATGGAAAAAATTCGATGCACCAATTTACTGCAGTAAAATCGCACAAGGCGGATTACTCAGACACTACCCTAAATTAGAAGGTGCAGACTTCAATATTGTAGGAACCGGTGACGCTCTTGACTTAGGCGGAAAAACCTTAGCATTCTTAGATGCATTCTTGCTTCACTGGCCTGACAGCATGTTTACCTTACTTGCAGAAGATGGAATCTTGTTCCCTAACGATGCATTCGGTCAACACTTATGCTATTCAAAAAGATTTGACACTGACATTCCAGAATATGTTCTTATGGATGCAGCACAAAAGTTCTACGGTAACTTGATTGTACCATTATCCAAGAAAGTACTTAATAAATTTGATGAAATCA
>JAGCLR010000099.1 GCA_017646885.1 Methanobrevibacter sp.
AATCAATGAAATGTTACTTAACAAATAAGTTTAAGAAATTATACAATTCTATATTCTTTTAATATTTTTTAAACATTTTCTAATTTTACTATTTTTTAATTTATTTTTCATTAATTTTCATAATTTTTTCATATCTTTTTAATATTTTTTTATATTTTTGTATTAATTTTTTGAATTTTTAACTCCTTTTAAATTGGATATTTTTTCGATTTTTTTAATATTTTTCTTTTAATCTTTGATTTTTTCAATATTTTTTATTGTTTTTTCTTTTTGTATAATATTTTTTAATGAATTTTTGATTATTTTTATATTTTTTGTTAAGATTTGATTTGAAAAATTATCTATATTTTTTATAAATTATTAAAAGAAATATGTAAATGATTTTAAATTTTAAGCATTTTTATCGATATATTTATATATTAAAAAATATACAATTAATATTATAAAAATTTGAGGTGTTAAATATGGAATTACCACTCGCTCCTATCGGAAGAATCTTGAAAAATGCTGGTGCTGAAAGAGTAGCTGATGCAGCTAAAGCAGAATTAGCTGAAGCAATCGAAGAATACGGAAACGAAATTGCTCAAAAAGCAGTTAACTTTGCACGCCACGCAGGTAGAAAAACTGTAAAAGCTGAAGACATTAAATTAGCAATCAAATAGGATTGCCCTTTAATATTTTCGGATTAGATCTAGATTTAAGTAATCCCTTTACTTTTATCTTTTTATGCCTTTGTACGAACTCTTTTATTTTTTATTTTTAGAGCTTTAATATTAGATATTGCATCTAATATTTTCTTTTTAATACTATTTTTCTAATAACATTTATATACTATAAATAATATATTTTATTATGTCTAGTTCTCTAGAATTTATTTCATTAATACTAAATTGAAAAATTTTATATTATTAGCTGATTTTACTAAAACTAATAATATTCATTGAAAATATTAAACTAGAATAAAAACTTTTTACTTTTATTTTAGGCTTTATTATTTAGTGATGTGGATATAATATTTAGAGTTATAGATTAAAACTTTAAATCTGTAATTATAATTGAATACATTTAGCTCGTTTGGGCTAACTTTTTATTATGATATTATATTTAATAAGATTTCATGATTAATCTTAGGTATCATATTTAAAAAGTTTTATCTATAATTAAAGAATTTAAATTTTTAAATTGATTGATTAAATGATTATTACGCTTGATTGGTCAATTTAAATTTGATATTTGATTATTTTAATGGATATTTGATTATTCTTACTGATTTTTTATAGTAATTTTATTTTGCCGATGGATGGCAAAAAGCCAGATGAAAAAGGAGGTAAATTATATGGCAAACATTTATGTAAAATTTGACACACCTGAAGAAATCGCTAACAAAGCAGAAGAAGCTTTAGAAGTAGCACAAAATACTGGTAAAGTAGCAAAAGGAACTAACGAAGTAACTAAATTTATCGAAAGAGGAAACGCAGCTTTAGTCGTTATCGCTGAAGATGTAGATCCTGCTGAAATCGTTGCTCACATTCCTGTTCTCGCTGAAGAAAAAGAAATTCCTTACGTATACTTAGCAACCAAAGACAAAGTTGGTGCAGCTGCTGGTTTAAGTGTTGGAACTGCTTCCGCTTGTATTGTAGATGCTGGAGATGCTGCTGACTTAGTAGCAGAAGTTGTTGAAAAAGTTGCAGAACTTAAAGAATAAGTATTGCGCCTTAGAAGATACATATCTTCAAAATAATTAATAGGTGATAATATGGAAGAAGGAAGTCCAGCAGAAGTTATTGAAGTTCTAAACAGAACTGGTATGACTGGAGAAATCATGCAAGTAAAATGCAGAATTCTCGATGGAATAGACAAAGGAAGAATTTTAACAAGAAATATCATGGGCCCTGTACGTGAAGGCGATATTTTAATGTTACTCGACACAATCAGAGAAGCTAAGGAGATCAGAACTCCTTAATAACTTAGGTTATTATGAGCTTATCTTACTTAAAGAAGGTGTTTTAACATGAGAACTTGTTCATTCTGTGGTAAAGAAATAGAAGAAGGTACCGGTAAAATGTACGTTAAGAAAGACGGATCCATCTATTTCTTCTGTAGTAGTAAATGTGAAAAAAATATGATCAAACTTGGTAGAGTACCAAGAAAAGTTAAATGGGTTAAACAATGATTGAAAGAAGCTTTGTAATGATGAAACCTGATGCGGTATCTAGACGTTTAATGGGTCAAGTTTTAAGCCGTTTTGAAGCTAAAGGTCTTAAAATCGTAGCTATGAAATTAAGACAAATCGATGAAGACTTAGCAAAAGAACATTATGGAGAACACGCTGAAAAACCATTTTTCAACGGTTTAGTGGAATACATCACTTCCGCTCCAGCTTTAACCATGGTTATTGAAGGAGACGATGCTATTTCCGTAATCAGAAAAATGGTAGGAGCAACCAATCCTAAAGAAGCAGATGTTGGAACCATTAGAGGAGATTTCGGTATGGATACTGGAAGAAACATTATCCACGCATCCGATGCACCTGAATCTGCTAAAAGAGAAATTGCTCTTTTCTTCGATGAAGAAGAAATTTGTGATTATTCCATGTCTGATAACGCTTGGATTTACGAATAGACTCGTTATTGTCTATAATCGATCAAAATTATTATTGTTTGAATTTATGAATTATTTAGTTGTGAGTGGAGTTATATGAAGATTAGATCCCCAATTGTATCTGTTTTAGGTCATGTAGACCATGGTAAAACTACCCTTTTGGATTATATCAGAGGAAGTACTGTAGCCGATAGGGAAGCTGGAGGTATTACCCAGCACATCGGAGCTACTGAAATACCAATAGATACAATTAATGAAATTTGCGGCGATTTTATAGCCAGATTATCAATTAAGGATACAATTCCTGGTTTGTTTTTTGTAGACACTCCTGGGCATGCTGCATTTACATCACTTCGTAAACGTGGTGGAGCTTTAGCGGATTTGGCTATTTTAATTGTTGACATCAATGAAGGTTTCAAGCCTCAAACCTATGAGGCAATCAATATATTGAAAATGTATAAAACTCCATTTATCGTTGTAGCAAATAAGATTGACAGAATCTTTGGATGGGATATTCATGAAGGAGCTTCCTTTATGGAAAGTTTCAAACAGCAAGCTCCAAGAGTTCAAACCGATTTGGATTTGAAAATCTATGAGCTCATTGGAAAGTTGCATGAGGAAGGATTCCAGTCTGAAAGATTCGACAGAGTCACTGACTTTGCAAGCCAAATTACAATCATTCCAATCTGTGCAAAATCAGGTGAAGGTATCATTGAGCTTATTGCAATGTTGCTTGGTCTTGCTCAGGAATACTTGACTGAACAATTGGAAATCCATGAAGATGCTCCTGCAAAAGGAACTGTATTGGAAGTCAAGGAAGAAACCGGTCTTGGAGTGACCGTTGATAGCATTATCTACGATGGTGTGCTCCGTGATGGTGATGAAATCGCTTTAATGGATGCAAACAATGTTGTAAAAACCAAAATCAGATCTATATTAAGGCCTCTCCCTCTTGAAGAGATGAGAGATTCCAAGAAGAAATTCAAAAAGGTTGATGAGGTTGTTGCAGCAGCAGGTATCAAGATAGCTGCTCCAAATCTTGATGATGTCGTTTCAGGCTCTCCTCTTAGAGTGTTGAATGAGGACGAGGATGTTGAAGCGGAATTGTTAAGGGAATTGGAGGACATTACCGTTGATACTGATGATGAAGGTTTATTCGTTAAGGCAGACACTTTAGGTTCCCTTGAAGCTGTTGTTCATTTGCTTAAGGAAATGGAAATTCCAATCAGGTCTGCAGAAATCGGTGATGTAAACAAAAGGGATGTGATTGATGCATCCATTGCTAAGGATGAAAACATCGAGCATGGTGTAATCATTGCATTTAATGTAAAGGTACATCCTAAAGCGCTTGACGATTTAAATAATTCTGGCGTTAAGCTCTTCCAAGGTGATGTAATCTATCAGATCACTGAAGATTATGAGGCTTGGGTCCAAGAGAGAAAAGAGGCTCAGAAAAAGCAATGGCTTGATGCAATCATCAAACCGGCTAAATTCATGATTATTCCAAAACTCATATTCAGGCAAAGCAAACCTGCCATTTGCGGTATTGAAGTTGAAGCAGGAACCGTTAAGCAAGGGTATGCTTTAATGAATGCAAATGGAGACTATGTAGGTACCATTGCAAGTATGGAAGATAAAGGTGAGACCTTGACTGCAATTTCCAGAGGTCAAAGGGTTGCTATGGCTATCAATGATGCTGTAGCTGGAAAGGACTTTGAAGAGGGAGATACATTATATGTAGACATTCCTGAAAAGCATTATAAGATCTTGGAAAGAGAGTTTAAGGATAAATTGAATGAAGACGAATTCATGGCTCTTGATGAAATCCTTGAAATCAAACGTAGAAAAGACAAGGATTGGGGTAAATTCGGTCTCTTTGAATATTAATGATTCAATGGAATTCATTTGACAATATGATTTGATGAAAATTTCACATATGTTTAAGATTATAGAATAAATACTAGAGATTAGGAAAGATTAAATTCCGAAAAATAAAAGGAGGAATTTTATTGGCATTTAAAATTGTTGTATCTGAAAAAGAATTAAGTTATCAATTAGAAGTTGATGATGCAAAACAATTAAACGGTTTAAAAATCGGAGAAGAATTCGATGGTCAAATCGTTGGTTTAGATGGCTACACTTTAAAAATCACTGGTGGTAGTGACAAAAACGGTTTCGCTATGAAAAAAGACGTTGATGGTCCTAGAAGAATCAAAAGTCTTTTAACCGGTGGAGTAGGCTACAGACCTAAAGGCGATGGTGTTAAAAGAAGAAAAACCGTCAGAGGAAACACTATCTCTGAAGACATTGTTTTAATTAACACTGTTGTTACCAAAGCAGGTAGCAAATCCATATCTGATATCTTAAATCCTGAAGAAGAGGAAGCAGAAGAATAATCAGATAAATGAAAAATAGGAATTAATGAAATTAATTTTTTTAAATTAATTTTTCATTATTATTTTTCTATTTTATTTAAATTCATATTATATTTTATTATTTAAAATTAGTTTATTTCAAAATTAGAGTATTAAATCATGTTTATATTAATATTGAATTATAAATATGATTTCAATTTAGAAAAAAACCGTTTATTCATAAGTATGATTCAATATTAATTATAAATCTTATTCAATAACATTTAATAATTAATTTAAAATTATTTCATGAGAAATATTATTCAATAATATTTATTAATTAATCAATTTATTTATTTAAAAAAATTAAAGGTGTAATCTGTGAAAGTTCAATCTGATGTAAACATAGGACTTGTGGGCCATGTCGATCACGGAAAGACAACACTTACTAAAGCATTATCTGGTGTATGGACAGATACTCACAGTGAAGAAACAAAAAGAGGTATTTCAATCCGTTTAGGATATGCAGATATTGAATTCAGAAAATGTCCTAAATGTGAGGAACCTTTATGTTACACTACTAAAGATGTTTGTGAGCATTGTGGAAGTGAAACTGAAGTAATCAGAAAAGTATCATTTGTAGATGCTCCAGGACACGAAACCTTAATGGCTACCATGTTATCTGGTGCAGCAATCATGGATGGTGCTGTATTGGTAATTGCAGCTAACGAGGAATGTCCTCAACCACAAACCAAAGAGCACTTGATGGCACTTGATGTTATCGGTGTTAAAGATGTAGTTGTAGTTCAAAACAAAGTGGATATTGTTCCTAGAGAAAGAGCTGTTGAGAGTTACAAGGAGATTAAGGAATTTGTAAAAGGTACCTGTGCAGAAGATGCACCAATCATTCCAGTATCCGCTCAACAAGGAGCTAACATTGACATTCTTATTAAGGCTATCAACGACACAATCATTACACCAGAAAAGGAATTGGACAAACCTGCTAGAATGCATGTAGCTAGATCCTTTGATATTAATAAGCCTGGTTCCCACCCTAAAAAGATTAAAGGTGGAGTAATCGGTGGAAGTTTGGTTCAAGGTACCCTTAAATTAGGAGATATCATTGAAATCAGACCTGGTATCAATATCAAGGAAAGCAAACAGAACAAATGGATCAGCTTGACTTCTGAAATCATTGGATTGGAAGCTGGTGGAGAATCTGTTGAAGAGGTAGGTCCTGGAGGACTTATTGGTGTAGCTACTAAATTAGACCCTGCATTAACCAAGGCAGATTCATTATCTGGTTCCGTTGCTGGTGCTGAAGGCACTTTGCCTGAAGTATTGCATAGCTTTGATATGAAAACTGAACTTTTGGAACGTGTTGTAGGAACTAAAGATGAAAGAAAAGTAGATCCAATTAAAATCAAAGAGCCTTTAATGATTAACTGTGGTACAACCACCACCATTGGTGTAGTGACTAAAGTTAAGAAAAACGTTAGCGTTGCATTGAAATTGCCTGTATGTGCAGACAAAGGGGACAGAGTAGCTTTATCCCGTAGAGTAGGTGCACGTTGGAGATTAATTGGATTTGGTATAATTCAATAATTCTAAATCATTAGATTATTGGATTTCATTTAAAATTTAGTTAACTGTGATAACATGGAATCTGGAGATAAAAGAGAAGTATTCATTGATACTAACTTTTTTATGATTCCTTTTCAATTCAATGTGGATATTATAGAGGAATTCAAAAGAATCTTGCCTAATTATCAATTGGTAACTGCAAGCTTTGTCATAAATGAGCTTAAGGGCTTGAAGAATAACAATAAGGGCAAAGTTAGATTAGCTGCAGGATTAGGTTTGAAAATTGCACAATCTGGCGATATTGAAATTAGGGACATTCCTTTAAATGATGGCGAATCAGTGGATGATGCATTGCTTAGAGTGTCTAAAGTATTGGCAACAAATGATGCAAATCTACGAAAGAAAGCCAAGAAAAAGGGAATTGCATTAGTTATCCTAAGGCAAAAGAAATATCTGGCAGTTGAAGGTTATCTGGTTTAACAGTTAATTTATCCTAATTAATTAACTTTAAATAGTTTTATTATTATATTCTTAATTGATATTCATTGATTTATTAAAAAATTGACTTATAAAATTTAAATTTCACTTAAAAACGAGGGATTATTTTGTATTACATGACAACTATTGAGGGAACTGTAAGAATTCCGCCTTACAGATTTGATGAACCTCTTGAAGATGTAGCTATTGAAACTTTAAATGAGGAATACATTGGACAGCTCGATAAGAATTTAGGTTTAATGGTCGGTGCTGTCAGCATTGAGGAAATTGGTGAAGGAGTGCTCATTATGGGTGATGGTGCTGCTTACCATAATGTTGTATTCAATGCAATATTCTTCAAGCCTGAACAACAGGAAATTGTTGAAGGTGAAGTGACTGACATTACTGAATTCGGTGCATTTGTAAGAATTGGTCCTATGGAAGGTCTTGTACACGTATCTCAAGTAACTGATGACTATATCAATTACGATCCTAAGAATGCATCTCTTTTAGGTAACGAATCCAAAAAGGTCTTAACTGAAGGAGACAGAATCAGAGCAAGAATAGTTACTTTAAGTCTTAAAGGAAAATCCATTAAGGAATCTAAGATTGGTCTTACCATGAGACAACCTAACTTAGGTAAATTCGAATGGATTCAAGCTGAAAAGAATAAGGCACTAGAAAAAGCTAATGCTAAGGTGGAAGAATAATGGTATTATACGCTTGTACACATTGCAGTTTATTAACTGATAAGCAACAATGTCCGGAATGTAAAAACCCTACTTCATCTAATTGGAGCGGACTTTTAATCATAACTAATCCTGAAGAGTCTGAAGTTGCTCGTGAATTAGGAATTACAAAAGCTGGCGAATACGCTTTAAGAGTAAGATAATTTTCTTAACTCTTTTTTTTATTTTTTCTATTTTTTTAGTTTTTATTTACCATTTCTTTTTTTAAAATCATTTTTTTCTATTTTTAGGGCATTTTTTATGCTAAACTTTATATATCTTAAATTAGATAAATATTAAAGTATAATAATTATTTTACTATATATTTTATAGACTTATTTTAAAATATTGATTTAAAATATTATTATTGTAGATTTATTGATAGAGGTTAAAACTTGTTTAGATTAGACGAAAATTTAATTGGTGAATTTAAAGCGCCTTTAGGTAAATTGTACCCAGAATTTGAAGATGCAATTTCCCTCATTAAAGAAGCTAATTTCCTAATCTCTGTTGGTGATCAGACAACTAAGAATCTCGTTGACATTGATTTGATTCCAGATTTGGGAATCATTGACCATCGTATTCAACGTAAAGATCATAATTATGATATTATTCGTACTGAAAACATTTTAGAGGCAGACAATCCTGCAGGTACAATCACTGAAAATCTATGGGAAACCATAGAGGAAGCTATTTCTTTAACTTTGAAAGATAGCGAAAAACGCATTATTGTGGTTGAAGGGGAAGAAGATCTTGCAGTTCTTCCATGCTTATTGATTGCACCTGAAGATGCTGTTATTTTATATGGCCAGCCAAATGAAGGATTGGTCTTTGTAAATGTTTGCGAAGGAAAAGACAAAGCTGAAAGACTTATGACTTTTTTCAATGAGGAATAGTCGCTCTCTTGGCTTTGAACTGATTTAAATTTGTATTTTATAATTAATTTAAATTCTAACCTAAAAAAGAGGTTTTATAATGGAAATCGAAATTATTGAAAAGAAAGAAAACGTTTTATTTGATAGAACTGAAGTTAAATTTTTTGTTTCATATGTGGGAGAACCAACTCCTAAGCTTTTAGATGTAAAAAGCAAATTAGTTGCTATGCTCGACACCAAAAAAGAATTGATTGTTGTAGACAACATTCAACCTGGATACGGTGAACCTAAAGCAACTGGTTATGCTAAAGTTTACGGTAGAGAATCATCTTTAATTGATGTTGAAAAACCAAGCATCATTGAAAAGAACAAAGAACCAGAAGCTCCTGCTGAAGAAGAAGATGAAGCGGAAGAATAAATGATTGGTGTTTAGGAGGATATTATTATGCCTGATAAAAAAGATTTATATACTGTAGAAGGAGACAAAATCGTAAGAAAAAACCCATTTTGTCCTCGTTGTGGTGAAGGCGTATTCATGGCTGACCACGGTGACAGATTCGCTTGTGGTAAATGCGGATACACTGAAATGAAAGCAAAAGAATAGATTTATTCTTTTCTTTTTACTTTTTACTTTTTTTACTTTTTTTACTTATTTTAATTATTTTTACTTAAACATTTTTTAAACTATTTTTAATTCTATTTTTTAAATAATTTTTCTAATTTTTAGATATTTATATAAATTATTAAAACTAAAATTTAATAATATATAACTAATTAAAGAATTTTCACGAATTCTTATTTAAGATTATAATTAGAATTTTTCATTTACTATTTAATTTAATGAGTTGATATCCTTGAAAATTAGAACTGGAAGACTTGAAAAGGAAATGACCGATGAAGCTGCAGTATACACCTCTTCATTGGAATTTGACAGATTTATCTTTGATGCAGACATTCAATGCAATTACGCTCACACATCAATGCTTAAGGCTCAAGGGATTATAGATGAGGAAATAGCAGATAAGATCCTTGAAGCATTGGATAAGCTAAGTGATGAAGGCTTTGATGCCCTTGAATTTGACCATTCCGTTGAAGACGTTCATATGGCTGTAGAAAACTATGTAACAAAGCTTGTAGGTCCTGAGGCAGGATTCATGCATACTGCAAAATCAAGAAACGATCAGGTTGCAACTGACATAAGATTATTATTGAGAGACAGGATAAGTGAAATTCAAATAGGAATACTTGAATTCATTGAAGGAATCCTTGAACTTGCAAAAGAGCATAAGGAAACTGTCATGATTGGATACACTCACTTGCAGCATGCTCAACCGGTTACTTTAGCTCATCACTTGATGGCACATGCACAAGCCTTGAAGAGAGATTACCAAAGATTGGATGATACCTATAAGAGAGTAAATCTAAATCCATTAGGCTCTGCAGCAATGGCTACAACCAGTTTTCCAATTGACAGGGAATTGACCACACAGCTATTAGGTTTTGATGATTACTTGGAAAACTCAATGGATGGTGTTTCATCAAGAGACCATATTGCAGAAACAGTATTTGACTTAAGCGCATTATGCACCACTTTGTCAAAAATCTGTGAAGAGCTTGTTCTTTGGAGCACTTATGAGTTTGGAATCGTCTCAATGGCAGATGAATACTCATCAACATCATCAATCATGCCACAGAAGAAAAACCCTGATGTAGCTGAAGTGGCAAGGTCTAAATGTGCTATTGTAAACGGGGAATTGATCACTATTCTAACTATCCTTAAAGCCATTCCATACACTTACAACAGGGATTTGCAGGAAATAACCCCTCATTTATGGAATGCTTGCGATGTGGCTTATGACACTTTAAAGATAGTCAATCATATGCTTTTGACAGTTACATTCTATACAGAAAGATGCCTTGAATTGGCAGGAGATAACTTTGCAACTGCAACTGACTTGGCAGACATCATGGTTAGGGAAAGAAAGATACCA
>JAGCLR010000100.1 GCA_017646885.1 Methanobrevibacter sp.
GCTGTCATTGTAAGAAAGGCCATAACAATCTTTCAAGTAAAGAAGAGGAACAGGATCCTTAAAATTGATGCAATCCACATCAGATGATACAATCCTTTCAAATGACTAATCCCCTTTCATGCAAAAGACATGGGTCTTGAATTTGTATGAGAATGGGTTTGTTGTATTTTCAATAGCTATCAATGATGAATTGATTTGGATATTGTAGTTATCATAGTATTCTTGATTTTTTACACTCAGTTTTTCATCAATGATTTCCTTCAAGTCCCTTTTTGAATCCAAACATGGCCTTTTGTTTTTCATAACCTCTTCGCTTAGCTCTTCCAAGGCCTCATGTTCAATAAGTGGAATGTTTCTTATGTAATCATTTATAATGTATTGGTAAGTATTAGAGGAAACCATCTCTTTGTTTTCATACCTCTCATTAATTGCAGAATTCAAGACAATCATTGACAATAACAGGAAGCCAATGAGAATCAAGCTTGTTATGATAATTGAGAAGTTTCCTTTCTCATCATCTAAAAATTTCTTTTTTATAGAGAGATTTTCAAGTTTTTTATCCTCTGTATATTCTTTATTTTTATTTTTAATATTCATTGATAGCCTTATTATTAAAAATAATATTTAAATCTTTCTCAATTTCAATTTTAATCTTTTAAAATCATTATAATTTAATAAAAAGAGTGTAAATTTCTTTTTGATTATAATTTTTCATTTTTGCTATAATTTAGTGTTATAAAGACTTTATTTGGTAAAGGATAAGCCCTTTAACTTAAAACTTTATTATAGATGAATTATAAATAAAATAGTATTATATGTAAAGATAATATTTATTAACTAAAAAATTAATAAATAAATAAAAACTAAAAACAAAAATCGTGAATTTTTAATCATTTTTACATGCTTATTATATTAGGAGGAATTCAATGTCTGATACTGTAAGAACCTGGCGTCACATCCAGCAAAGATATAACCTTGTTGGATCCAAATGTACTACTTGTGGTCAAGTGTTTTTCCCACAAAGAGTTATCTGTCCTGATTGTAGAAGAAAAGGAAACATCGAAGATATCCAATTTTCAGGAAAAGGAAAAATATTTACCTATTCTGTAATTAGAACACCTACTTCTGACTTCAAGAAAATAGCTCCTTATGCTGTAGCTATCATTGAGCTTGAAGAAGGTGCAAAAGTAACTGCACAAATCGTTGACGCAGATGTTGATGATATTCAAATCGGAGACCCAGTGGAAATGGTCTTCAGAAAGATTCGTGAAGATGGCCCTGATGGTGTTATTTCATACGGATTCAAATTTAAGATTGTAAAATAATTTTATTTTAAAATAGCAATTTGCTATTTTATTTTTTATGAATCTATAGTAATACTTTTTTTAATGTTTTTATTAAAATATTATTACTTAGAAATTATCTTAATTTTAATTTAATTAATTATTAACAAAGTTTATTAACTATAAAGCAATAATTTATAGTATAAAACAATTTAAGTAAAATTCACGAGGAATTTTCAATTTTATGATGGTTTTATTAGAGTATTACTAATCATGGAATATGGAATATATTGATAATATTTATATGTGATTATTATGAGTTATGAAGATACTGCTGTATTGTTATTAAGTCATGGAAGTACTTTACCATATGCAGAAGAAGTGTTTAAAGATATATGCGCTAAATTCAAGGCAAAGACAGAATTTGATGCTGAAGTAGGATACATGAAAGTAGCTAAGCCAAACTTGCCACAGGCAATTGAAATATTGAAAGAACGCAATCCTAATTTAAAACGCATTATAGCCACTCCAGTGTTTTTAGCTGCTGGAATTCACACTAACATCGACATTCCTATCATTCTTGGTCTTGAACCTAAGGAAGTAGATCCAAGACAGCCAGACGGCAATTATCCTGAAGGCCATTATCTTGTCGGTCTTGAAGAAGTGGACTTTGATGGGGAATTAGACTTATTAGGTCCAATAGGCCCTAATCCAAAACTTTTAGATATCATAAACAATAAGATTTCCACTGCACTTGAGGAATCAGAGCTTGATGACGATGCAAAGACAGGAGTCTTATTGGTGGTCCACGGCAGCAGATTGAATTACAGCAAGGAATTCATTACAGACCTATTCGGACAATTTGAAGCTCAAACCGATTATCCATGTGACTTTGGATTCATGGAACTTGTAGACCCTAATATTCCTACTTCAATCAACAAGCTTACAAGCGAGAATGAAGTGGACAGATTGGTAGTGGTTCCAGTGTTCATCGCTCCTGGAGCACACACTACAAGAGACATTCCAACAATTTTAGGATTCATTGAAGATGATGGAAGTGGCCATCACCATCACCATCATCATGATCACGACCATGAACACACTCATGACCATGATCACGGCCATAGTCATTCTCATGGACATCATCACCATCATCATGGCCATGATGATGTGAAAATGGAATTTGAAGGGGAAATATTGTACCCAGACCCAATCTGTGATGATGACATCTTAATCGAAATCCTTGAAGACATGGTTAAAGACGCTCTTTAGATAGATTCTTTAATCTTCTTCTTTTCTTTTTTTTTCAAACACTTTAGTAAAATTATTATCTTTCTTTTTTTAAATATAATATTAATATTAAAATTGAATTTAATTTCTTTTTAAACGGTTTTAGAGGTATCTTATGCATAAGAAGTTTATGGATGAAGCAATCAAGGAGGCCGAAATATCATTGTCTGAAGGTGGAATACCTATTGGTGCAGTCCTTGTAAAGGATGATGAAGTAATATCCAGAGGCCATAACAGACTCATACAGAACGATTCAGTAATTCTTCATGGTGAAATGGATGCAATTGAAAATGCAAAGGGCCTTGATTATGACGATTATAGAAAATGCACACTTTACACAACCCTTTCACCTTGCCCAATGTGTTCTGGAGCTGTGCTCTTATACAATATTCCAAAAGTGGTTATAGGTGACAACACAACCTTGATGGGTGCTGAGAATCTATTGAAAGACAATGATGTTGAAATCATCGTTCTAAACGATTCAAGATGCAAGGAGCTATTTGAAAGCTTTGTTAGTGAAAATCCTGGAGTTTGGGAAAAGGAACTTGCCAAGGTGGGAAACACTACAGAATTAAAGAAATGATGAAGTGATAATAATGGAATCAGTCATTACAAATGAAAAGGATGAAAGGTTCATTGAGCTTACAAGGGAACTGGACAATGAATACTTTTTCAAGCTTGGGGATGTTGTTGAAAGATATTTGGACTACAATGCCTTGACAGATCCACATATCGTAATCCTTGCCTTGAATTGGGGAAAGCCGATTGCTTGTGCAAGCTTCAGATTGATTGACAAGGACACAATTGAAATCAGAAGGGTCTATGTCAAAAAGAGATACAGAAGAAAAGGAATTGCATACAAGCTTATTAAGCAACTTGAGAAATTGGCGATGGAAGAGAACTTCAAGTACTCCGTTATCGAAACAGGCAAGAGTAACGAGGCAGCAATCAATCTATACAGGAAACTGGATTATGAAATAATCGATAATTTCGGTATCTTTGAAGGAGACGATTTGTGCATATGCATGAAAAAACAGTTTAAGAGTTTAATTTTCTAATTTTTAATAATCTTTTTTTAATAATTTTCATGATTTAAGAATATTTTTTATATTAAAAAAATCAAATATCTTCATATGAAATCAAGCCAAATGAAAGTCTCTGAAATTGGTGAGAAAGGCCTTATTGAAAGAATCATAGAAAAATCCAAAACATGCTCCATTTATGGATTTGACAATGACAATGACCTTTCCAATTTTGCAACATCAATTGGAGACGATTCTGCACTTACAAGCATTGACATGGATGGCAATAGCTATTTGGTCACTACAACAGACATGCTGATTCAATCAA
>JAGCLR010000012.1 GCA_017646885.1 Methanobrevibacter sp.
CTTGGTTCTATGACATCGAATCCATCATTCCAGTCTTGAATGAAAATGATAAGGTGAAGGTTGGAAAAGGGTGGGTGATCATTTTAAAATACATATTGCCTGTATTCCTATTTATCATGTGGTTTAGTGGAGTATATAATTTAATCCAAAATGCAAATGGCTTTGAGGCGATTGTTTATACCATTATCACAATTGCCATTATAATATTAAGTTATATCTTTACAAACATTAAAAAATGACACCGCTTAATATCTAAACGAAAAATAGCAAAAATCATCCAAAGAACTAACTAAAGAATGTAAAAAATTAAAAAAAATAGTAAAAATCATCCATAGAACCAACTAAAGAATGTAAAAAATTAAGAAAAATAGTAAAATTAGTAAGAGTAGGCTAGCTGGGATTCGAACCCAGGACCTCACGGTTATCAGCCGTGCGCGCTGACCAGGCTGTGCCACTAGCCTATATAACAAATACAAGTATTATTAACTATATGTAATCTAATATATAAATCTTTGTATGAAAAAGATTGAAATTAAAACTGAAATCCTTAAAACTCAAAGAAAATCATGAATAAAAAATAGAGAATTAAGTTTAAAAAACTTAATTATCTTTGTTAAGCATCTCATTAAGAGAGTCAGCCATTACGTGACCTTCAATGATGAGTTTAACTTTATCGATTCCTTCAACTTTTAAAGCTTCAGCTTTAGCTTGAGCAGCTATACGGGTAACACTCATACAACCTGGGTTGGTAGGTTTAATTACGATCTCAGCAGTTGAACCTTCAATTGCAATAGATTGTACAATACCCATTTCTACAATACTTACGCCCATGTGAGGGTCGTTTACTACAGAAACTGCATCTTTTACAGCAAGTGCTAATTCTTCAGACATTTTATCTCCTCAAATAATTTTTTAAATAAATGTTAATTAAATTAGTGATAAGAATAAAATTTAAAATTTTATTTCCTAACAAAAAGTTAATAATATAACTATTGTTTTAATTATATTTAAACTTATCAATAATAATAAAAATATGTATATAAATATTAAATTAATTTTTTAAAAAATGAATAAAGAATAAAAAATTAATTAGTTTTTCTTTCTGTGCCTAATCTTTACACCAATACCATTTCTCAATTCGACCATTTCACGACCAGTCAAAACAGCTTTTCCAACTGCTACAACCTCATCATTCCTCACCACAACAACTTCATCCTTTGGAAGAATGCTTGAATCTGCATTTACAATACCTGGAGCGAATAATGTATTGGTCTTTAAATCAAAGTCAATTTCAACAACATGAATGCCAAGTTCAGCAAGTCTTCTTCCACCTTCAAGGTTAAGGGTATACAAACCAACATCCCTATTTAGAAGAGCCACTGTCTTTCCATTGGAATAAAGGGTTCTGTGATATCTTCCTTTAGCAACAACATCATCAGTGATCATTGCTTCAGCTTCTGCTCCAAACTGGTATTTGGCAACGGATCTAAGCTCATTCAACACCCTATCCCTATGTTTGGTCTTAGGATATTTCTTAAGCTCTTCCCTTAAGTTGAAAATGGATTGTGGAGAGGTAGGCCTGCCACCATCACATACATAGGTGCAGTTATCCAAATACTCACGACAAACCTCTTCGTAGCCTCCTTCAACATTTGCTATTACAGGTTTGTCTCCAACATAATCCCTTAAAAGCTCTCCAGCTAACCTTATCTCATCATCATTCCAATCACCTGAAACAGCCACATCATAAGATTGGATTGGGAAGGTGTTTTCCAATTCCCTTGGACAGATTCCGAATGGAGAAGTTACGATTACTTCCTGATAACCTTTGGTAGCCCTTCTGAATTTTTGGTGAGACTGAGAATTTGAGTATGGCTTTTTCATACTGCACGGAAGTGCTACTACAACATCCCCTAAAGGTTCCATCATAGCCATCCTCTCTCTCCATCTGACTACTTCCGGCCTGTATA
>JAGCLR010000101.1 GCA_017646885.1 Methanobrevibacter sp.
ATTTAAAGGGATTGGCTATATTCTGTGTTGTTTTAGGGCATATGGCTTTTTTAACTAAGTATGCAAGCATAGATTTCATACATCATTTCGTATTGATAATCCATTTGCCGATTTTCTTTTTTGTTGCAGTATACTTCACTAAAATTGATGAGAATCTCGTTATCAAATCGATAAAACGTATTTTAATGCCATATATTCTCTTTTCAATACTGTATTGGGCAGTTTATCTTCCATTTGGAAGGCCAAGCAAGCTAATATTCATTTATCCAACTTATGCATTATGGTTCTTACTGGCATTGTTTTTTATGAAAATTGCATTGCCTATAATGGATAGATTCAAGTATCCAGTATTGATAAGCTTAGTTTTTGCATTGCTCTTCGGTCTGGTTAATCTAAATGGAGACCTATTGGCACTTTCAAGGGCTTTTGCATTTTTCCCAGTATTCTTAATAGGCCATTACTATAGGGATTATATGAAAAATATTGAGGAAAAACATATTAAATTCAACAATCTATTGAGCAATAATCTTTTTAGAATGCTTGTTTCATTCATTATTCTAGTTTCAGCTATTTTAGCTGCATATCATTTGCCAATAACTGTCATAATGATGAAAGTTCCATTTAAGCATCCATATTTACTAAGTGCATCATTAAGATTATTGGTTATATTGATTGGAATACTCTTTACTTTAGTCTTGAATGGGCATATGACAAATAAGGAATACTTTTTCACCAAATGGGGAAGGAATTCAATGGTGATTTATATAGTGCATATCTATTTCATTGTAATTATTAAGAAATTTGCAAAAGGATTCTTCTATCAGCAAAATGAGATTGTAGCTTTATTAATGACTTTTTTAATCACTTTACTTATTGTAATTCTATTGTCAAGGGATAGATTTACAGACTACTTCAATCTTATTACATATGCTTTTTCCAATTTGATCTTGAAAAAAGATTAAATTATTCTTATTTTATAAGTTTATTTTTTATTCCTTTCTTTTATCATTATAAAAGTATATTAATATTAATAAACATATATTTAATTAATATAAATTTAACTTATATTCAAAAATTATAAAATAGGCAAATAGGCCTTTATAATTAAAATAATCAATTTTTAAAAAATTTTAAGGAGAATTTAAATGGCAATTGAAAAAGATGCAGAAAAGATCTTAGAGGAATTTTCAAAAACCTTAGATAAAGTTCCTGAATTGGAAGGAACCTATTACATTACTGATAACCTTAACTTAAACCGTGAAGATGAATCAGAACAAACCGATTCAGCTAAAATCGTCAGAAACGCAAGAACTGACAAAGACGGAAATGTAGTTGTGAAAAAGGCAGAATGGACTGGTTAAACACTTTATGATTATTGTAAATGACTAAAAGGGGATTATATTATGAGAATGAATTTAATTCTTGAAATATTGGATGTTCCTGGACAATTGGTTTCTATATTAAATCCAATAGGAGAACTTGGAGCAAATGTAGTAACAATTGTTCACAAAAGGGAAATCAAGGCAGAAGAAGGTAAAGCTGCTATTCAAATAGCTATCGAAGGTGAAAGAGAAAACTTGCAGGCTGTTATCGACAGATTCAAGGAAATGAACATAGCTCTCATTGAAGTTGATGACACTGTCAGAAAGGAAAAGTTAAGTGCAATTCTCTACGGCCACATTATCGACAGAGACTTAAGGGATACTGTAGATAAGATCAATGCTGTTGATGGACTTGTTGTTAGTGATTTACAATTGAAATTAGATGGTGAACTTAAATCAACTGCTTTAATCACTGTTGAACTTGATTTAGGCAAAAGAGATATAGCATACAATAAGATTATGGAAATAGCTGAGGAGAAGGACTTCTTGGTTATTGATGAGGTATAGGAGGAATTTTAATGGATGAATGTAAACTTATCTTAATGGGCTTTGGAGCTGTAGGTAAAGGTGTAGCAAAGGCTATCTCCTTAAAGAAGGATATGATAAATGAAAAATACGGAATCACTTTAAAAGTTGTAGCGGCTGCTGACTCATCTACATCTGCAATCTGCCAAGATGGATTGGATGAAGAATTACTCCTTAAAACCAAAGAAGAGACTGGAAAATTAGCAAACTATCCTGAATACGGCAGTGATAAATCAGGTATTGATGTATTGGATGCAGTTGACTATGATGTCTTGATTGAAGCAACTCCAACAAATATCAAGGATGCTGAACCTGCAAAATCATTGACCTTAAAGGCATTTGCTGACGGCAAGGATGTTGTAACCTCTAACA
>JAGCLR010000102.1 GCA_017646885.1 Methanobrevibacter sp.
GTGAATTCAAGGTAATCACTTCACAGCCTGCTTTTCTGAAAACTATAGGTGAAAGTTCAGATCCTGCACCGCATGCACAGTCAATGACCACTTTAAGTCCAGGCTTAATGTCTACAATTTCCAATAAATCATCAATGTATTGCTTTTTGATTTCATCGTTATGGCTTATGATTCCGATTTTATCCCATTCAACTTTGCCGAAATCCTCATTATAATAAATTTCTTCGATTTTTTCTTCCTGCTCTGGGGTGTAAGCCATTCCATTTTTGTTCCAAAGCTTGATTCCGTTGTATTGTGATGGATTGTGGGATGCTGTAAGCATTATTCCTGCATCTGCATCAAGCTTCAATGTTGCATAACCTACAAGAGGTGTTGGGACCATGCCTATTTTGACAACGTCTACCCCATGCTCAATGAGTCCTGCAGTGATAGCCTGTTCCAACATTCTGTTGGTGGTTCTAGTGTCATAACCAATAACAACTTTTCCAGCATTATTCAAGTATTTAGCTAAGGATTTACCTATTTTCAATGCCAGTTCTGAATTGATTTCCGAACCGATCTTTCCTCTGATTCCAGAAGTTCCGAATAGCTTTTTATTTGTCATGATTCACTCTCCAATTGGAATATTTAAGCTCCGAATTTATGTGCATAGCCCATAAGGTCAGTAAGGATATTCATCACATCTGCCCCTCTGATTCTGCACATGCCACCTTTAGCCACTGCAAATTCATTGTATTCACAGACATCATCCACTCTGACTTCAGGACCATTGATTAGAATAGGGACTGGGTCTCCAGAGTGGTTTTTGACAGAAATAGGAGTTGAATGGTCTGCAGTTAAAAAGATATAGCAATTTTCCAGTTTAAGAAGTTCGCTCATAACAACTGCATCAACCTTTTCAATGAATTTAAGTTTTTCCTCTGCATTTCCATCGTGGCCCGCTTCATCTGCACCGTCGATATTGATCAGGAAGAAATCATGGTCACTGTTATTCACTTGATCAATGATTGTGTCTCTAATGTTTTCAAGGTTTGTATCGGTTCCGCCGGTTACACCTTCCATTTCAATGATGTCCATTCCAGCAAAACGGCCAATACCCATAATAAGACCAGTTTCTGCAATGCATGCAGAATTCACTTCGTATTTATCGTTGATTGATTCCACTTCAGGAACTTCTCCTGCACCACGAGGAATGATTATATTAGCAGGGGCTTCACCTTCTTCTATTCTTTTAAGGTTTACTGGATGGTCTTTAGTCATTTCATAAGATTTAGCTACTAACTTGTTTAATATGTCTGCAGTTTTTTCTGCTTCTGGACTTCCATCAAGAGCTTTAACTACTTTTGGCTTGTTTCCTTCGACTTTAGGGTCTGCATCACTTACTTTGCCAGACAATCCTTCTCCTCTAAGTACCAATACTGCTCTGTGTCCAGTTGATTCCTTGAAGATGATTTCAATATCCTCATAGCCTTCAAGTTTCATGGTGTTTAAGGTTGCTACTATTTCATCAGTTCCATCTCTGATTCTTCCAGCACGTCTGTCTGTAATGATTCCATCTTCATCTGATGTTGAAAAATTGCATCTGAATGCTATATCTCCAGGAATAACATCTACACCAACTCCTACAGCTTCAAATGGGCCTCTTCCAGTATATACTTCATAAGGATTGTAACCTAAAATTGATAAGTGTGCTGTGTCACTTCCTGGAATGATTCCAGGTGCAATTGAATCCATTAATCCAGTAATTCCCCTTTCAGCCATCTTATCCATATTTGGAGTTTTAGCTGCTTGAAGTGTAGTTTGATTGTTAAGTTCCTTTAAAGGACGGCCTGCCATCCCATCCATAACCAATATTATTCCTTTCATGTTTTCACCATCACGATAAATAGAATATTAATTAAATTATTTTGATTTAATAATGTTTTAATGTTTTTTAGTTTTTTTAATTTTTTAATAGTTATCACTATTAAGATATTATTAATAAAATATATGAATTTATATGCTTATAAAATTTGTTTTTATTTAGTGGATATTTTTTTAAAAAACTTGAAAAAGTAGTTGAAATTTTATTTGTATTAAGTGAAATTGAGAAAAAACATTAAATATTAAACATTACTTTAGAAATTCTTTTTTCAATTAAAATTTAAGATAAATGAATAATAAAAAAGGATTAAAAAGAATTAAAAATAGTAAAAAAAGTTAAAAGAATAAAAAAGAATAAATGAGTTAAAAAGAGTTAAAAAAAGAAAATAAAATAAATTAAAGAGTTTACATTACAGAAACAATACCTATGATTGCACCACAGATTGTTGCAAGCAAATTCACATGTTCATTGTTAATGTAATTTCTTCTCTCAAGGATTGCTCCAAGAATGCTGTCTATAAAGCAACCTAAAGTTCCTGAAATAACGGATATCTTAATGGCTATTGTTGGATCTGGAATCACGCCAAGCAAGTATGAGGCTATTCCGATTATTCCTGCACCTACAATTGCTGCAGAAGTTCCTAAAATTGATATTGCACCATCGGTTCCTGCAGGCACTTTTTTGAATGTGGTTATTAGGCGAGGCTCTTGGAGAACACCTATTTCACTTGCTAATGTGTCTGCTGTAGCTGTAGCTACCGCTCCAATGAATCCTCCTGCCAAAGGAAGGTAATAGCTTCCAAATGCAGCCATTAAAAAAGCAACCAATCCGTTGGAAATAACGTTTTTAGCCGTTCTTGTCTTTTCGTACTGTCCGATCTCTTGCTTGTAAGGTTTTGAAAATCTTGTAGCGAATATGCTTAGACCGAAGAACAATACGATTAAGACAAACCAACGTACTCCTGCTGAAAAGATGATTGTAATTCCCATAAATACCATTATAAGGGAACCTAACAAGTCTAAACTTTTTCGTTTATAGCTTATTCCACCTAAAATAAACAGAAGTATAACATATCCCCAATTTATTACGAAAGCTTCATGCATAGAATCACTTTTATAAATATTACAATTTTGCAAATTTTAGTTTTATTAATTTTTTTAATAATTAGTCTAATATATCTTGTTTTTTATATTTGCTAATTATTATTTTGTTTCTAATTTGTATTAAATGTTATTTTTTATTTATTTATTACTTTTACTAACTTATTTAAATAGTTTACTATATTTTTTAATGGAATAAGTGGAGATTAATTAATTTAATTGATTAAAAACACTTAAAAATAGTGTAAAAACAGTATAAAAGAAGAAAATTGTTAAAATAATAAAAATAGTAATTATAAGAAAAAATAGTAATTAAGAAAAAATAGTTAAAAAAAGAAAATAAAATATTAGAAAATTTATTCTAATACTTTACTTTTGATGATTTCCACTCTTTTAAGAGGATAGATTTTTTTAGCTTTGTGGTAAATTTCAGAAGCTAATCTACCGTTTACAGAGTTTTCTACAAGTTCATCAAAGGTTTTTTCTGAAGCTACTTTAGTAACTAATTCGTTAATGGTTTCTCTCATGTATTTTTGTTGGGAAGATTTTGCTCTTCTGGTAGTTACAGCTAATACATGAAGTTTTAATTTACGATCATCTTGGGTAGTTACGATAACAGGAGCATCGATTCTACTGGTTCCTCTTCTGATCATGCTTCTTACGTAATCAGTAGTGGTTTTGTGTCCAGTGAATTTGGTGTTTGCGATGTTTCCGTTTACATCATTTACTTCAAATTGTAATTTGATGTATTGTTTAGAGAAGTCACCGGTTAATTCTCTCATGGTTACTTCTACAGTTCTTCCGTACACGAGTTCAGGGTCTCTTGCAGGGGTGGTACCGATTTCTTTGTCTCCGAATGCTACAGGAGTTTTAATGGTGTACCAAGATTTTTCTTTCCAAGTGTCACGTACTCTACGTCTTTGTTTCTTTGCCATTTATATCATTCCTCTCTATATTTTTGACGTAATTATTTTTTAGAATAATTGTTTTTGTTTTTTTATTTGAAATAAAACATAGCTATGGCTAAACTATAATATAATATAAAATAGGATAGAAATCTAGCTATGATATAAGTTTTTATAAGTTTTTTTAATCCAATGATATTAATCTCATGATGAATAATCATTAGATGAAATAAAAAATATAATATTAAAATCACAGGTTAATGGGCTAATGTCACTTTAGATATCTGAAGTGGCCTTATATCAAAAATAGATACAAAAATAGTTATAAAATTTGATTATAAGCTAAATAATTTTTATAATCTATATTTTACCTGCTCTGGAATCAATCCATTTAAATTAAAATAATATCATAAAAGTTTTAAATAAGTTTAAAACCCGCCCATAAAGGTTATTGTTAGTTTTGATTTTTATAGTATATAAATATTTTTGATATTATAGTTTTTATCTAGTTCTTATTTTAGTATATTAGTTAATTTTTTAAGTTATATTTTACATATTTCTATTATACTCTAAATATTTTAAGTATTTTAGTATTTTAAATATCTTTAAAATATTCAATATTCCAAAATATTTCCAATATATTTCTATAAAATGTTTAAAAATTTGCTGTTATATTGGTTTGATACTAAAACATTTAAATAATATAAAAAATATAACAATTGTTATAAAACTTTTTTGTTACTTTTATGTTTCTATGAATTTGTTATATTAAAAAAATGAAAGGAGGTAAAAAAATGTGTGAGATTTTTGGATTCAGCTCATCAAAGGAAGAAGAGCTTAATGATTATCTAAAGGAGTTTTATAGTCATTGTGAAGAGCATCCTCACGGTTGGGGTTTGGCTATTTTAGATCCAGAAAAATTCAGTGTAATCAAAGAGCCAGTAAAAGCTCGAAGCAGTGTCATGCTTGGAAATATTCTATTGAATCCAATCGTTTCTAAAAATGCTTTAGCACACATTCGTTTAGGCACTATTGGTGTGAAGGACTTTTACAATTGCCATCCTTTCGTTAAAAAAGACAATGCAGGTAGAAGATGGACTCTTATCCATAATGGAACTGTTTTCGACTGTCCTGATTTATGCAAATACAGCACTGAGGAAGAGGGAGAAACCGATTCCGAAAGAATTCTTCTAGCTATTGTTGATATGATAAACAAGTTTGAATCTTTTAAAGGAGAACCTTTAAGCTTAAAGGAGAGATTTGACATAGTTTCTGACTTGATAAGCTTTATGGCTTTAGCCAATAAATTAAATCTAATAGTTTATGATGGTGAACAGATGTACGTTCACACAAATTATAAAGGTTCCTTACATTATCTGAAAACAGAAAATAGCGTTTTCATTTCAACTCAAGCTTTAGATTCAAATGATTGGGAAGAAGTTCCGTTAAATACTCTAATTTCCTTTTCAAATGGGGAATTATTATTTGAAGCAAAACCTCATTCATTTGAATATGTTGAAACTGAAGAGCAGCTTAGGTTTATTGAAAAATTTGCCAGCACTTTAAATAGTGAGGTTAATGAAGAAAATGTGTGGTAAATAATCCTATGATTTTATGAATGGTTAAATAAACCTGTTTTATGATAATTTGTAGTTTATTAAAAAAAATTTAGTTTTGGAAATAAGAATATTATTCTTTCTTGAGGATGATATTAAATTGGAATTGGAGTTGATTAAATGGCAGATGATGCAATTACAGATGAAATGATAAGGGAAAAGATCTGTCAGATGTTTTTGGAATCTACTAAAAAACCTAAAAAGGAATATATTGGGATTGAGATTGAAGTTCCAATAATCAACCTTAATAAGGAAGCAGTGGATTTTGATATAGTTCATCGTGTAACTGAATCATTTAGGAATCATTTCAATTCTTTTGAAGTTGAAGGCACGGATTATGATGGCAATGTCTATGCCTTAAGAAACCGTGAAAACGATGACATTGTATGCTATGACTGTTCATATAACAATATAGAATTTGCTATGGGGAAGGAAGAGGACTTATTTACCATCAATGAACGGTTTGGCAGATATTACAGTTTCATTAAAGAAGAGTTCGAAAGGCACAACCATACATTAAGCGGTATGGGGATTAATCCTTATAGAAAATACAATAATGAAGTTCCAATTCCAAGTGAACGATACTTGATGCTTTATAATCATTTGAAGTCTGCAGACAATTATTCCGATTCCTTGATGTATTTCCATGATTATCCTGGATACGGTATGTTTTCAAGTGCTTCTCAGGTTCAATTGGATGTTCCATATGATGACTTGATTGAAAACATAAATGTGTTCTCTAAACTGGAGCCTATCAAGGCATTGATCTTTTCCAATTCTGTCCTTTTAGAGGATAATGAGGAGTACGTTTGCTTTAGGGATAACCTATGGGAGTACAGCACTCATGGAGTTAATCCCCATAATATTGGAATGTATGACATTGAGTTTGGCGATATTAAGGAATTGGTTTCATATCTTGAATCCTTGAATATTTACTGTGTAATGCGTGATGGATTTTACATCAATTTCCCTTCCATACCTTTGAAGGAATATTTCAATAGTGATACAATTACCGGTGAATTCTATTGCAAAGGGTCTTACAGGAACATTGAGTTTAAACCTTCTTTAGATGACATTGAATATTTGAGAGCATTTAAATTTATTAATTTGACCTTTAGAGGAACCCTTGAGTATAGAAGTGTCTGCACTCAACCTATCAGAGACTCTATGTCTGTTGCAGCTTTTCATGTGGGCTTGAAACATAAAACAAAGGAGCTTGAAAAGCTATTTTTTTACGCTCCAGTCTTTCACGATTGTTATAACAGCACAGAGCTTCGTAAATTGTTTATAAAAACTGAAATTCCAAGTTCAATAGATCAAGATGAATTGTATGATCTTGCAAGGGACATTTTGGATTTGGCAAAAGAGGGATTGAAAGAAAGAGATCTTGGTGAGGAAATATTTTTAGAGCCATTGTATAGGAATGTGGATGAAAGGACAAATCCTGGAAAAAGGATATTGAATTCATTGAAAGAAGGAATAAGTTTAGAGGAAATCATTAAAGATTATGGTGATTTATAGGATATGAAGGTGTGATAAAATGGATAGGATATTCAATTTATCTCAATTGCATAAGAATGCAAGTTCAGAGGATCTAAAACAAGGATCTTTTGGTATAGAGTGGGAAGGATTAAGAGTCCGTGGAAACGGAGAGCTCTCACTTAGTCCACATCCTGAAATATTTGGAAACAAATTATCAAATCCTTACATTACA
>JAGCLR010000103.1 GCA_017646885.1 Methanobrevibacter sp.
CCATTGCCAGAAGCTGAACTGTCTACAAAATCGCTTATTTGCTCTTTGTAGGCATTTGCATCATCCTGTACAGATTGAACTTGTTCAATGGTTTGAGCAAGGTTTTCAATATCATTGTCAGATATGTTGATATTGTAGGTTGTACTGTAATCATTGATAATGTTTACAATGGTTGCATGATCTGTAATGTTTTCCTCATTTACCTTTTCCTTTACGTCATCCACAAGTTTGGATAAGTCATCTGCACTTACATTTGAATTGTTTAGGATTTCTGCTTGAGTGGCAATCTCTTGATTTGCTGCCTCTTTAACATTTTCTGGAATCTCTACATCAGTAGCTTCCTCATAACAATTCATAATTCCTGCAAGAGCGGATTCACCAGTAGCGCTTACTGGACTTGTCACATAGACGTGTCCTCCTTGAATACCTGCAGACTTAAGTGCTGACATGTACATTTCAGGAGTGATTGTAGTGATTGAACTGTCCACTTCTACAGTAATTTCCCCATTTTGGTTCAAGTCAAGAAGAGCAGAGGAAAAGATTTGGTTTGAATTGTAATATTTTCCTGAAAAACCACCGGAAATCTTGTTTACATCTCCAGCAGTAACCACTTTTGAGTTTATGCTGTTTATATCTACATTAGTTTTGCTTGCAAAATAATCGTCAACAATTGACTTGTATTGCTGATTCATATATGCGGTTTCACCATAGGTTATCACAACTTGATCTGAACTGTCTGCAAATCCAGTTGGAATAACAGCAAATGCCAAAAATATGGCAAGGCATATGGCTAGAATTCTTTTTTGCATTTTATCACCTCTTATAAATTCATAATCTTATTTTGTTAAACTAGTATATAAATGTAATCTATTTTTTACATAATAGAAAGTTTTATAAGGAAAACAGCTGTTTTTTGTAAAAAATTGAGAATTTTTGTAATGATAATGGTTCTTGTTTTGAGATAAAACAAGTCTTTAAAATGATTATTTGAATAAAATATCATATTAATTGAGAAATTCATATAATCAATAACTTTTTAATAAAAAGACACATAAATATTATCTAATCAAGAGAAAAATGTGAATAAGATGAAATCCTCTATAAGAAAAAAAGATTATTTGAAAATATATAATATGACCAATAATGCATCTCCATTAGGAAAGTTCAATTGTGGAGAATTATGCAATTCCATTTGCTGCACTGTTGAAAATGGTGAAAGGAATGATGAATTGGCAGAAATGGTGTTGTATTTGCTTCCTGGTGAAGAGGAAATGCTTGAAAATGAATCCGATTGGTTTGAGATGTTTTATGAAACAACTGATGAGATAGAATATCCAGACTCTTGGGATGGTGAGGTCTATTATATAAAATGCACCAATCCGCCACACTGCAATAGAAGATTAAGGCCAATTCAATGCAGGTCTTTCCCTCTTAGCCCACATTTTGATAAGGACAACAAGCTTCATTTGATCTATGATGTGGATGACATGACTTATCAATGCCCAATCATAGCTGATAAAATGGATCTAGATGAGGATTTCCTAAAAAAGATATATAAGATGTGGGAAAAATTAACTGAAGATAAGCTAATCTTTGACCTTGTTAAAATGGATTCTATAAAAAGAGAAAAGAATAAATTAGATTATAAGATAGTTTATTAA
>JAGCLR010000104.1 GCA_017646885.1 Methanobrevibacter sp.
AGAGCTGTGTAAGTTATTCATATTAAGAACAACATACCCATTACACACCGTAATTCTTGAAATAGGAGGATCTCTAAATGCTTCCCCATCCGGGTCCACCAACCGAATCGGGTTCCACCCACAATAAGCATAAGGAGACAAACCAGGGTACTTATCCGCCATAGGATCCACGCTAAGCCACGCAGTCAAAATATCCGAATCATAGAATCTAGCTCCGAAGTAGGAAAAGCCTGTCTCTGAGTCTCTTTCTTTCCCGGTAGAGGATTTGATTTTTGTATATCGTTGAAAATCTTGCATAAAATACTAAAAACAAAACAAATATATAGGCAATGATATAACTATTATAATATCAATAATGAACAATAATATATATTCAATTCTTTTTTTTGTTTTGTAAAATGTGATTAGTTTAAAAATATCAAATATAGAAACAATTGTTTTTTCATTTTCCGTTACTCGCAAAGTAATTTCACCTACAACAAATGCAAGTATTAAAATAATAGCAATAATCCAATCCATAACTAAAATAACCACGTTTTACCAATTTGTAAAGATGCACCAGCCCTTAAACCTACTCCCAATCCATAACCATTAGTCTTAGAGCTTATATTTCGATTGTATGAAGCTACAAATAGGGAAAAGCTAAAAGCTTGACTTTCCCCACTTAAGTTTTCAACTCCTTTTCCCTTATCTATAGTAAATCCATTTATTCCAATACCTGCTTCGACCCCCGTTGCATAATTGAGAGAAAAATATCCAGCTCTTTCTCCTAATCCATCTTGTGCATAACCTACACTTATAGAAAGTCCTATACCACCGCACAAAGTTGCTGTTAATCCTATTCCAAATCCTTCAGGAGATGTCTTTCTTCGATATTCAGGGAATTTTATATTACCTATTTTTACAGGTTTTTTTGTAGTTTCACCCGCATTAGATGTAGTATAATTAAGAAGTAGTGTAGCTTTATCATATTCTGAACCTCCAATAGCACTTATTAAACAAGATGTCTCATAATCATTTTGTGAATAAATAATATCTAAACAAACATTTCCAGCAGGAAAATCATATGATTCATTAACTCCATTGCCAACAATTGTAACTTTGTTTTCTTTCATTTTTTTCTGCTCAGTTTTTCCCGTTGTAATATTTACTATCCATTCGTCCAACATCCTCCCATCCGGGTCCACCAACCTAACCGGATTCCAAGCACAATAAGCATACGGCGACAAGCCAGGGTACTTATCCGCAAGCGGATCCACACTAAGCCACCCTGTCATCAAATCCGAGTCATAATACCTAGCTCCGAAGTAGGAAAAGCCTGTCTCTGAATCCCTTTCTTTCCCGGTAAAAGATTGAGGGTATTTTGGCGGTGTTTCAATGTTATATTTTAGGTTTGTTTGGTACATATTTTCGTTGGTTTTCGGACTGCAAAATTACATATTTATTTTGATATAGATATGATTTGTTCCGATTTCTGTATAAAATATTTTACATAGCAAGGCTAATTTACCAACTACAAATTAAATACAATCGATATTTTATAGGTATCATTTTATAGTATTACAATCTTTGTAATCGAATATTTGAACTTGAGATAAATGTTTTCCGTATAGAGAATAGTACATCTCCAAATATCGTAATTCCCAATATCTTGCAATCTGTTTGATAGAATATAGTTCAGATACATCAAAATTTCCTTCGGTAAAAAATTGTTCTGTCACTATAATACCATGTTCTATGTCAATAGGTTTTTCTATACCCCTGTCATACAACAATACATTATTCCACTTCATCGAAGTTTTCATATCGTTCCACTCTTCGATGGTCAAAACCATATAGAAATACATTGTGTCTATATTTTCTAGCATTTGCCTACATCTAAGTTCTTTGTATAACCTATAATTATTTTGCACGTCATTTTCAATATCCCATGGAATAGGGAACATAATTTTTTTATCGTAGGGCGAATAATATCTCTCATATACTATACATTTTGCTGTTGCCAACATTATTGAATCGTCGCATATAGGAGTAAATTTACAATACGACGACCCTGCAAAAATATCTATCTGGATTATTCTACACAAATAATAATTACCCAACTCTTTGTTAGAAAATCCTCGTCGGTGACTGTAGCGAAATTTATCCATCTCTGTAATGCACCATTCAGGCCTAACAGATATTCCACACCCCTTCTTATCTCTCCAAAATTGGTCGTAGTCTTTAGGAATAAAGGAATTCGATATGGGATCCGCCACTTCTTTTCCCGCATTCTGTGAATAGGAACAACTATAACCAGCAAATAATAATATCAAAAAAATATTTTTCATAATACTTAATCATTTAGGACTTCTCATAGTTCTATAATCGTCTTTAAAAACTCCATTTACATATGGAGGAAGATCGTTTCTAACCGTTCCGTCGTATTTCCTCCAATGTTCATTAACGTTTCTTCTTGTCTCAGGAAGATTTTTGTAATGTTCTTTTTGAGCACCACCCCAAATAAATGGAGAATTAGAAATTTCAGCAGACCATCTGTGTGCATCTTCCTCATCATATTGATCTAATCCCATTGTAGTCCATGCACTATTTGGTGATGGTCTTCCAAACCCAAACTCACCTTCAAGAAATTGGAAACAATGATAAACCTCTTCAAACAAAACTCTTTCTGGACTACTTCCGTTAGATTCTGCTCCCCATGTATAACTGATTTTTATTTTGTCTAATACACTTGAAGATTCCGTCAATTCTATTTGACCAAAAACATATGACTCACCATCACTGGACATACGAGGATTGTCCCATTTTTCAAATGAAAATAAAGTAGTATTATCTGTTGCTAATTGACTAAAAACATTTGCGAATTTTTCATTATATGATTCACTATTAGGATTGACCATATTCCAAATATTTTGAGATACTGTAGCTGAATCAATCATCCTCCCATCCGGATCCACCAACTTCACCGGATTGTTTGCACAATAAGCATAAGGAGACAAACCAGGGTACTTATCCGCCATAGGATCCACGCTAAGCCAACCCGTCAAAATATCCGAGTCATAATACCGTGCTCCGAAGTAGGAAGATCCTGTCTCTGAGTCTCTTTCTTTCCCGGTAAAGGATGGAGTACTTTTCGGAGGTGTTTCAGTGTTATATTTTATATAGTTTTGTAGCATATTTTACGGTTGTTTTTCAAAGTGCAAAGTTACATATTTATTTTGATATGGATATACGTTTGTTCCCAAATTTCTACAGAATCATAAACAAATTCATTATGTTGGCAAATATTGAGATATATTATTTTAATAAATCAATGATCCCCAAACCCTACTAATGTAACCTCTTAACACATTCCCATCAGTTGAAAATTCTATCACACAAAATTGAAAGCGGTCTACCATATCTTTAAAATATGAATCAATCCTTAATATTACATATTTTACCCCCCCCATAAGATAAAACTGGTGATATATGAAGACCAAATTCTCTTTTGCACCAATTAGAATTTTCTATAATCGGAATGCTGTCTTCTATAGTTGAGATGATGTAAGGATGTAAATAGATACAATCAAGCAATTCAGGCAATGCATAAATGCCATCAGATGAAGGAAAAATAGAATCAAATTCGTTGTTCTCGATAACGTCTTCTTTTTCTATTTTTTTCAGAATATCCGAAATAAGACTTGTGTCGGCTTTAAAAACAGTTGAATCGAAATGAAACTTATCAGTATTAAATTCATCTGCCTCCTGTCTGAAATCTGTGATAAAAATAGGGGAGAAATTTTGAAAGAGGGGATTTGATAGTTTAAACATTTCATTTTTGTTTGAACAAAAGAACTTCAAAGCCTTCAGCTTGTAGACTTCGCTTTCTTGTGCATACAATGTTAATCCCCCTATCAAAAGAAAAACAATAAATATATTTTTCTTGCTCATTATTGCACGAATTTTTCCGTATTGTTGTTGATAAAATTTTTGTTTCTTAATACTGTATTCCAAAACTTTTCTGGAGTATCACCAATTACTATCGTTTCTTTACACAATTCAGTTCTACTAGCTTGGTTTATTCCTCGAAACTTAAATCCACAAGATGATAATAAATCTCTAAAATCAAAAGTGCTTAACATTTTTATTGGAACTAATCCATCATTTGATGCAAACATTAAATAATCTGTACGTACTTCATTATCCCTAATTCCAAAACAATGCCCCATTTCATGTGCAAGTATTTGATTGTTTGTGGTGCTACTACGTATAGCAATATCTTTGCCATCTGATACACCTCCTGATTCTAGGTTCTTAGGATATTTTACGTTATATAAATCATCAGGCATAAAAGATATCCCATTTTTGGGACCATTTCCGTTATTGATATCAAAAGAAACAGTATAACTCTCTTCAATTCCATTTTTGCCAGGTAGGGAAACTGTAAAATTGCATGAGTTCCAACTGTTTACTGCTTTTTGGATAAATGCATTCTGTTCTTCTGTTGCCCCTTCACAAGCAAATTGGGCACATATCGTTATTGTTTTATCTTCATGATTAATTATCTTGTCGAAATCTCTTCCATCCGGGTCCACCAACTTAACCGGATTCCAAGCACAATAAGCATAAGGAGAAATATTCGGATACTTATCCGCCATAGGATCCACACTAAGCCAACCCGTCAAAATATCCGAATCGTAATACCTCGCTCCGAAGTAGGAAAAGCCTGTCTCTGAGTCTCTTTCTTTCCCGGTAAAGGATTGAGCACTAAAAGTGGTGGTTTTTGCATGATTGTAGCACAAAAGCATGAAGCAAAGCCTGTGGCTTTGTGATAGCGTTTCCGCAGGAATTTGCATGGTTAACGAAGTGCTA
>JAGCLR010000105.1 GCA_017646885.1 Methanobrevibacter sp.
AAAAAAAAAAAAAAAATAAATAATAATAGTGAAAATCATTCCACCATTATTTTTTCTATTGCTGTTTGATCTACTTGATTATCTGTGAATTCAGTTTTTTCATGTTCATTATGCTGTAAGTTCAGGAACAGTTTTCTCCATGAACACGCTTAATAACTCTTTCAAGAATTCACTTAAATCAATACCATTCTCATTGAGCATATCTAAAATGCCGGAAATATCCAAGCCAGGTATATTGATACTACTTAATAAATCAGATATGTCCTGTTCATCTACATCAAAGCTAACTAGTAATCCTGAGAAATCAAGTTCATCCCAGTCAAGATTAAATAAGTTTAATATAGCTGAAACAGCAGACTTGATGAAATCAGACTTAAATAAGATGTCAATAATATCTGACAAACTAATTGCAGACAAGTCATAACCTGAAACATCAATGCCTAAAGCAGACAAATCAATATCTATTGAACCAATCAAACCGGATAAATCAAGTACAATTGCATCTAAGCAAGAATAATCACAGTTTTCAAATACACTAGCTAAATCAAGATCGAAATTGTTGAACATATCCTTCAAGCCGGAAATATCTAATCCAGAGAAGTCAATACTGCTGAATAGACTGGACATATCAAAGTTATCTGCATCAAAACTAGCTATTAAACCAGACAAATCGACCTCAGATAAATCAATGCCTAATAATTTTAGTACCGCTATAATAGTGGACATGTCTAAATCGAAATTAGCCATGATACCAATAAGATCTGACAAACTAATTGCAGACAAATCATAATCAGATAGGTCAATGTCTAAAGTAGACAAATCAATACCTAAAGAATCAATCAAACCGGCTAAATTAATCACTATTGCATCTAAACATGAATAATCACAGTTTTCAAAGACATGACCAATATTTTTAAGCATATCTAAAATACCAGAAATATCCAAGCCAGATAAATCAAGACTACCTAATAAAGCGGATAAGTCAAAGTTTTCTTCATCGAAACTAGCTATTAAACCAGACAAATCAAGTTCAGATAAATCAATTCCTAATACTTTTAGCACGGATAAGATGGTTGACATATCTAAATCAATATTAGTTAAGATACCAATGAGATCAGATAGTTTAATTGCAGATAAATCACAATCTGGCATATCAATGTCTAAAGCGGATAAATCAATACCTAATGAAGCAATCAATCCAGATAAATCAAGCACAATTGCATCTAAGCATGAATAATCACATTTTCCAAATATCTTGCCTAAATCAAGGTCTAAATCATTGAACATATCTAAAAGGCCGGAAATGTCCAATTCAGATAAATCAAGGCTACTTAATAGACTAGTCATGTCAAAGTTTTCTTCATCAAAGCTAGCTATTAATCCAGACAAATCAAGTTCAGATAAATCAAATCCGGATTTTTTGCATTTCTCATTATATTCTTCAACTTCTTTTTTGGATAATTTACCATCATGTTTGTCTTTGTTATAATATTTTATTTCTAAACCATGATATTCCCATTTGCCTGTGCTTTCATTAAAGTTAACATCGGCAACATTGCAATCAATATGATAGTAGTTTGCAGTGGCATCGGTTACCCCTTCTCCAATAGTGATAGGTTCATCACCACTTAAAAGCATAGATGCAATATCCAAGATGTTAATGTCAGAATTATTTAAGAGGCCAATAAGATCGGACAGTTTAATTGCAGATAAATCACAATCTGATAGATCTATACCTAAATCAGCTAAATCAATGCCTAATGATTGAATCAACCCAGTTAAATTAAGTGCTATTGCATCTAAGCATGAATAATCACAGTTTTCGAAAACTCCACTTAAATCAAGGTCTGAATTTTTGAGCATGTCTAAAATGCCGGAAATGTCCAAGCCAGACAAATCGAGACTGTCTAATAAAGCAGATAAGTCAAAGTTTTCTTCATCAAAACTGGCTATTAAGCCAGACAAATCAATTTCAGATAAATCAATGCCTAATGCTTTTAGCACAGTTGTAATTGTGGTCATGTCTAATTCAATATTAGATATGATACCAATAAGATCTGACAATTTGATTGCAGATAAATCACAATCTGGCATGTCAATGTCTAAAGCAGAGAAATCGATACCTAATGAAGCAATTAATCCAGTTAGATTAAGTACAACTGAGTCTAAGATAGATTTATCACAGTTTTCAAATATTTTAGCTAAATCAAGGTCTGAATTTTTAAGTATGTCAAAAATGCCTGATATGTCATCTATGGATATGTTAAGGCTAGCTAATAATGTAGTTATGTCAAAGTTTTCTGCATCAAAGCCAGCAATCAAACTAGATAACTCAATTTCATCCAATTCAAGACCAAATATCTTTAACATAGCTGAAATTGTAGATATGTCTATTTCAAAATTATTTAAGATGACCATGAGGTCTGACAGTTTAATTGCAGATAAATCATAACCTGATAGGTCAATGCCTAAATCAGCTAGATCAATACCTATTGAATCAAGCAATCCTGTCAAATTAAGTACAATTCCATCTAAACAGGATAAATCAATGTCCTTGAATATCTTGCCTAAATCAAGGTCTGAATCTTCCACCATATCTAAAATACCAGCAATTTCCTCACTGGATATATTAAGACTGGATAATAAACTGGATATGTCAAAATTATCTGCATCAAAACTAATTAAACCGGATAAATCAAGTTTATCTGAGTCAAGAGCGAATAATTTTAATACTGATTTAATGGTGCCCATGCTGAAATAAGAATTGCTTAAGGCTCCTATAAGATCTGTCAAACTAATTGCAGACAAATCATAATCTGATAGGTCAATGCCGAAATCGGCTAAATCGATATCTATCATTTCAATTATGTCAGATAGATTAAGCACAATACCATCTAAGCTTGAATAATCAAAGTTTTCAAATATGCTGCCTATACTAAATCCTGACTTATCAATGTCTGAAGAACCACCATATAGGCTAGACATATTCCTTGAATAGGTATCCATGTCAAATCCTGAACTCAAAAGGGCACCAATGCTTGTTAAGTCTAATTTAGTAACATCTAAAGGAGATATGTGACCAGTAAGGTTTATAGGCAATTCTGAATCATTATTAGGGGTTTTGATGTTTATAGTATCAATATTTAGCATAGGGAACAAATCATTGAAAGTTATGCCAGTTACATCAAAACTATTCATGCCGATAATCACATCAAAACTATTTGAATTTAAAATAGGCTCAAGTGATACATTTATATCATCCATGTAAAGAATCACATCATCAAAGTTTGTGTAATGGAAATCCGCTATGGATATGGATAAATCAAAGTCTGATAACTTCAAATCATGGAGTAGGAAGTTTAGATTTAAATCAGACAAGAGAACCCTATAGTTTTTGTTAATGATTTTTAAACTAGGTAATTTAACTGAAATTGCAAGTTTTTGTCCATCCAGTCCCATTGACACATTAAAGTCAAGATCTTCTAAACTAACAGTTGCATTATTAAAATTAGGATAAAAAAAGTCTCTAATGCCAATATCTAAACATACTCCATTTTCATCTGGAAAAGATTTGGAAAACAAATTAAGGCCTTTTAGATTTACATAATCCCTATCAGTTATTATATCCAAACTATCCATAAGTGCTGAAAGCTCAAGACTATCTGGATTTGAACTAGGCATAATGGATAGATCAAGATTTTTAAATGTGAAGACAGTGCTTTCAAAGTCTGAATAGGAAACTTCAGGAATATTCATTTTCAAATCAACATTTGATGAATCTGAAGATACTGTTGAAATGGTAGAATCAGACATGATTAAACCGTTTTGAGTAAAACCTTCAATATTTAATGTAGCATTATCTCCCATAACGCTTTTCTCTTTAATAGCCAAATCTCCATAATTTATTCCATAATTAGTAAGTGTAGAACTTATTGGCTCATCATCAGGTACATCTTCGCCAGAGGTTTCATTTGAATCATCATTTAAGATAGGCAAAACTCTTTCAACTAGTTCCTGCTTTTTACCTGAAACAGTTAAGCCATTTTTTCTCAAAATGTCTCTCAGTTCTTTAACTGTGTATTTTTCAGATATCTCTTCTGCGGTTAATGCTCCACTACTTGAAGTAGCATCAAATTCCCCTTTAGGATATCCTCCATCATCTTTAAAAGTTTTTTTCGATTTTTTCATAATATCCTCCCTTAATCAGATACATTTGTATAACAATTTTTTAAATATTTATTGATTTTGTTTAATATTTTTACCTTCACAAATGCCATTGACATATAAATAAATTCTCAAAAATTCCGATAGGTCATTATAAAAGGCATATCATAATTTTAGTCTCAATTAAGAAATATATAAAAATAATCTTAAGCACTTAATAGTCAATGAAGTTAATAATTAATATTATAATTTTAAAAATTAGTAAATGAATCTATTTAATAATTAGCCTATGTATGGAAAATTTTTTATTTTTTAAACAATAATATATTATCAAATTAAATTTTTGTACATTTTTTAAAAAGTTCAAGAAGGGTTAAACAATGATTGAAACAACAATAAAAATACCTCAACATTTAATCTATTTTTACAATTTGATTAAAAATTATGAATCCACTTTTGGAAAAAATAGCAAATCACTAGGAATGAACACTAATGAAATTCTTATCTTATTGGAGATTTATAATAGGGAAGGACTTAATCAAATTGACATCACCAAAAGATATCTTATTACTGAAGCCAATATCAGCCAAACTACAAAAAAGCTAATGGAAAAAGACTTGATTGAAAAGAAAATGGACCCTGAAAACAATTCAAAGAACTTGTTGTACTTAACCGAAAAAGGTCAGAATCAATGTGATGAATTGCTTGTCTTGTTTAGAGATTGGAACAATAAGATCATAAAAGGAATTCCAATGGAAGACCTGATATTGTTTGGAGAAACCTTGGCAATGATTAATGAAAATTGCCTCAAAATGGATTAACTTGATTTTACAGTTCATAAAAATAAGACAAAAGTAATTATAAGAAAATAAAAATAAGAAAAAATAAAAAAAGCTTAAAAAAAGAAAAATTAAGGAATCTATACGATTCCTTGAGCGTTCATTGCGTCAACTACTTTTAAGAATCCTGCAATGTTAGCTCCAACTACATAGTTTTTCTCGAATCCATAATCTTTAGCTGCTGCATCAACATTAGCAAAGATGTCTTCCATAATACGTTGGAGCATGGTATCAACTTCTTCAAAGGTCCAAGATAATCTTTGAGAGTTTTGAGCCATTTCTAAAGCGGAAGTAGCTACTCCACCTGCATTGGAAGCTTTACCTGGTGCGAATAAAATACCATTTTCTTGTAAGTATTCAGTAGCTTCAATAGTGGTAGGCATGTTTGCACCTTCAGCAACTGCAAGTACTCCATTAGCAACTAAAGTTTTAGCATCTTCTAATTGTAATTCGTTTTGAGTAGCACATGGAAGAGCAATGTCACATTTTACAGTCCATACACCTTTACCTTCGTGGTATTCAGCGGATGGTCTTGCTTCAGCATATGCAGTTAATCTTTCACGTCTTACTTCTTTAACTTCTTTTAATAACTCTACATCGATTCCTTCTGGGTCATAAATCCAACCGGTGGAATCAGAACAGGTTACAGGTTTACCGCCTAATTGTTGAGCTTTTTGAATTGCGTAAATAGCTACGTTACCTGCACCGGATACTGCAATGGTTTTTCCTGCAATATCAATGTCATTTGCTTTTAACATTGCGTTAGTGAAGTATAATAAACCATATCCAGTTGCTTCAGTTCTTGCTAAAGATCCTCCAAAGGTTAATCCTTTACCAGTGAGCACTCCTTCGTATAAACCTTGGATTCTTTTGTATTGACCGAATAAGTAACCGATTTCTCTACCACCTACACCGATATCTCCAGCAGGAACGTCAGTGTCAGCACCGATGTATTTGCAGAGTTCAGTCATGAAGCTTTGACAGAAAGCCATAACTTCTCTGTCAGATTTTCCTTTAGGGTCAAAGTTGGATCCACCTTTACCTCCACCAATTGGAAGGCCAGTTAAGGAGTTTTTGAAGATTTGTTCAAATCCTAAGAATTTAATAATACCTACATTTACGGAAGGGTGGAAACGGAGACCTCCTTTGTAAGGTCCAATTGCACTGTTGAATTGTACTCTGTAACCGGTGTTCACTTGTACTTGACCGTTGTCGTCTACCCAAGGGACTCTGAATTTGATTTGTCTTTCTGGGTTGACTAATCTTTCTAAAAGTGCATCTTTTCTGTATTGTTCTTCGTTTTCTTCGATTACGACTCTTAAAGATTCTAATACTTCTTTTACAGCTTGATGAAACTCAGGTTCATCAGGATTTTCTTTAACAATTAAGTCAATTACTTCATCAACATAGGACATAATTTAATCTCCATTTGTTTAAATAAATAAAAAATGAATTTAAGATATTTTTAAATTTGGAATAATTAATTAAACTAATAATTAATTATTATTGGTTAAAAATAGCTAACAAAATTCAACTATATTTCAACTAACTATACTTAACTACAAAAGACATTTAACTATTTAGCTATTTCCAAACAATAACATAAAATATTAGTTAAATTAATTATTAGCAAAACATTATTTAAAAAAATTTAAATAATATCTTAGACATTTCAGATAAGATCGCCACATAGAGTGGCAAACCCTTTCCGATTTTGATGCCTAATTATAAATTGAATAATATTCAATATAAAGGTACCTATTTTTAAGAAATTTTTGTTTACAATTCAATATTAAAGGTATACAAATTTTAATAAATTTAGAAAGATTTGGAGGAAAAATAGAAAATCCTCCGAATAAAGCTTTAAAATAAAATATATTAGTAATTATAAAAGATAGACAAGTCAATGTTTAAGGTAGACAAAAACAAAAAATTTAATATGAATAAGCTATAATAATAAAAAATATAGGCAAAATATTATTAAAAAAATTAGATTTTGATGAAAAAAGAATTTGAAAAATTAAAATAGGATCAATATTTTCATTAATCAAAAATTGCACGAATCAAAAAATCAAAACTAAAAAATGTTTAAAAATTAGATTAATTTTAAGAAAATATTAAAAATTATTTAAAAATCATATATGAATATTAAATAATGTTTAGAAAAATCAAATAATAATTTTTTTAATAGAAAAGAAAAGTGAAAATTATTATGATCGGCGCCAGTAGGAAAACAAAGTGCCGACTAAA
>JAGCLR010000106.1 GCA_017646885.1 Methanobrevibacter sp.
CTTGCAGTTAAGCATACATGGGTTGTTATACGTGTGTCTCTTCCTATTCTGTGATCTAATCTTAAAACATTTATATTCATTGTTTCACGTCTTTACAATAAGATAATTTGATAATTTTACTTTTGTAATATATTCTAATTTTTTATTTTTGGGTTTTGATAATTTTCAAGTTTTTTAATTTAATCTAAATTAAAGCGCTGAAATTTATTGATATCAACACTAACATGGCTATTAATGAGAAAAGTCTGCCTAATTCATTAGAGGCTCCAAGAACATCTCCATTTGCAATCTTAAGATGTTTTTTAGCAAGTAATGCAATTAATGCTCCACCAAATGCCCCTCCGATAATGCCTAAAAGTCCTATGTGGATTCCAGGACCTAAACTTAATGCTACAGCAATTATAAAGCATATGATCAATCCGATTACATAATTTTTCAAGTTCATGTACTTGATGAAATATTTGCCGATTCCTTCTTCTGATGCTTGAGAGCTTATGCAACAAGTTGTTAGACCTATCTTTGCACCGATTTCAGCCACTATTATCAATAAAAGGAAATTAAAGCCGATTGCATATGCATAATTAATTAAAGAGGTATATGCAGCTATTGTAATGGTCCCTACAATAAATCCAGTGGCTATTCCCCCAACACCAGTCATAGGATCTTTCATAATGCTTAATTTTTTCTCAGGGGAACCGTGGACCATTATTCCATCTCCAAAGTCCATCAGCCCATCAAAATGATTAAATCCATTAATCAATAATAGGAATCCATAGACTATTGTTGCAATCAAAAATGGGTCAAAATGGATGAATTTTGCTAATATGAATGCGATAATTGTGGCTATTAATCCTATAAGTCCATTTAGGGCTGGCCAGAACCAAGTTAATCTTGCCATTTCATCAATAGTTGTGTAAATGTTTAATGGGAGTATTGTTGAAAAAGTTAATAATCCTCCAATTGAACGTAATATTGAAGGGTTTTGCTTTTCAAAGTAGTCATCATTATTTTCATCTTTCATATTTTCAAATCCACCATTAATTTATTAATCAGCAATTAATTTAATAATTTATCAATAATCATAAAATAATAATCATAAATTCATTCTTCGAGTATTTTTGTCATGCATCCTGCTATCAATCCTGCAAATGCATTTGATAAAATAGGTTCTAAGCCATATAATATTCCAGGTTTTTCCTTTGAATATCTTCTGAAGTTCAGCAAAGCCTTAGTTCCAGCTATTTGGTTTGCAATTGTTGCACCAATAAGCTCATCCGGATAGAAATGAACCAGTTTCTCATTTAAGTTTATTTCACGGACTCTTCCTTTTTGAAGGTCTTCCTCAAGTCTAATCGCTGCAATTAAGAGAGCATTGATGTTCTTATCGCTAACTGATTTAAGCAATTGATTTTCCAATCTTTCTTTTAATTCATCAGTTTCTTCCATATTTTCCAGAAGACTCATTCCAACTTCAATCATATCTCCAATTTGGATTCCTTTGCTGACAAGATAATCGAGTATTCCGATGTTCAAACCAATCTTTTCCAATGCATCTTCACAACTAATAACCACTGCATCTTCGATTCTTTCTATAAATTCATCTAAATCTATGTCATCATCTTCATATTCCATATTGGTAATGTCTAATCCGATTTCCATTATGTAATCCTGATCTAAGGTCTCTTCTGGAAGATTGGATGCAATAACCAGGAAATCATTGTTGTTTAGGATATGATTTATGTGAGCTGGCAAATGAAGCGATTCAAAGAATTTGGATTTTTGCTTAGTTGCCACCTTATAAAGTTGTATGAGCAATTTAGGACTAAATGCATGATTTAAGAGAATTATATGTCCAAAATCAACTTTAGCATTCTCAAACCCTTTCCAGCTATTGACAACTTTCAGTTCATTGTAAAAATCCTGAACTTCAAGGTCATTGGAAATTACGGTAATTACAGTTATATCATCATAGGTATTGCTAATAAAATCTATTTTATCAAAGCTTTGAGCGATATAACCTCCATCAATCTCATTATTTTCTTTATATTCTTCAGTGATTTCCATTAGTTCAACATCGTTTAATGGTTCATCCTCATTTTCCCTATTGAAACTGATGTAATTGTCTGACAAGACCATGATGTTTTCTATAATGTCAATTCCATCACTTATTTCCAAATCACTGAATGTTAAAAAATAATCTGGATTATTAATGTATAATGCATCTTCATTTTTGATTAGTTCACCATTAACCAACTCATTTTTGATGCTTTGGATTTTCTTGTTGTTTTTATTGCTTTTACTTTTTTTAGACAATTAAATTCCTCTTTTCAATTGCTTTAATCCTAATACCTAATGATATTAATAATTTGATTAATTATCTAATTATGAATATATTTATATAACAAATATTATTTAATTGTAATTATATATATTATTTTAGAGAATTTTATTTAAATAGTTATAAAAAGATTTATTATTGATTAAAATTTTATGAACACGATTTAAACTTAAGGGAGTAATTTTATGGTTTATATTATTGACCCTCAGAATGCAGGAATATCTGGGAATATGATTATTGGGGCTCTTGTGGACTTGGGAGCTGACGGGGAAAAAGTTAAAGACCTTATGGAAGATGTGGCTGTTGACTTTGGTGGAGTTGAAGTGTCATTAAACAAGGTAGATAAGTCTGGAATTGATGCTACATTTTGCAATGTCAAGACAATTGATGAGGATAATGAAAACAATCGCCATATTCATTTTCAAGATTTCATTGAAAAGATTGATCTCTTGAAATATGCAGATATTGAAAATTTAACTGATGAAATGGTTGAAATGGCTAAAAAGGTGTTTAAGAGAATAGCTATTTCAGAGTCCAGAGTCCATGGCAAAAGCCTTGAAGAAGTCCATTTCCATGAAGTTGGTGCTGCAGATGCTGTTGCAGATGTATTGGGATCCATTTGCGCTTACTTTGATTTAGGAATGGATAAGGATAAGGTGGTTGGTCTTCCTATTGCTGTTGGCGGTGGAGTGGTTGAAACTGCACATGGAAGAATTCCGGTCCCAGCTCCTGCAAGCTTGGATATTCTCAAAGGTTTAAATGATGATTCATTCAAGGATTTCTCAAAGGGAGAAGCCAAATGCATTGGTGGACCAGTCAATTCTGAACTTGCAACACCTACTGGTTGCGCTTTGTATATGGAGTTCTGTGATGAATTTTTAGAATTCGCGCCTATGATGTCTCCTGAAGAGATTGCATACGGTTGCGGTTCAAAGGAATTCGATTTCCCTAACGTATTAAGAGTCATCAAATCCAGAGATGTCAATGGAAAACATAAGGTTTCTGTAATTGAAACCAATATTGACCATATGTCTGGTGAGGAATTAGGGTTCTTGTTTGACTTGCTCTTGATTGAAGGGGCAAGAGATGTTTCAATGGTTCCTATTACCATGAAGAAAAATAGGCCTGGACATTTAATTAAAATTATTTCAAAACCTGATTTGGTGGATCATTTAGTAAATATCCTCTTTAGGGAAACAGGCACTTTAGGTATTAGGGTCTCTGAAAACACCCATAGGGGAGTTGCTGAAAGACAATTCGTTCCTTTGGATATTAATGTAGGCAATCATATTTATACAATCAACTTCAAAATAGGGTTGATTGGTGATGAGATTATTTCTCATAGGCCTGAATATGAGGACTTGCGCAGAATCTCTGTAGAGCAGGACATTCCTTTAATTGAAGTTAGGGATGTTGCCAATACTATGATTCGTGATTATTTGGAAAACAATAGAGAGTAAAAATATTGTTTTTTTATTTAAGAAATTCTTAAATAAGAATAAGAATAATTATTATATGTGAAAATATGAAAATTCCAAGAATAAATTTAGCATTTTTATCAAGACTTTTTATCCTATTGGCCCTAATATTATTGATTTATAATGAATTTAAACTTCAATCCAGTTTGGTTGCATTCATTTCATTAATATTTGCTGTATTGTCTGTTATTTGCATGGTAATATTTGCCATTCGATTTAGACAAGGTAAGTACAATCAGTCTTTTCAGATTGTTGTTGAAACAGATGTGGATAGGGCTTTAAAGGATGGTGTTATCTCTAAGGAACAAGCGGAATCCATTCCAAGACGTGTTGTTCTTAATACCAAAGATCTTATATTAAATGTGATTTTTAATTTTGCAATTGCAAATCATTTTGATTTAATTCCTATTGATATTCTTAGGGAGATATTGCCTCATGTTCCACCTGCCCATTTAGAGCATTTGTATGAGGAATCCCGTGAAATCAGTGATGATTTGAATGATTATTTCAGAGCACAGAAATTTGCAAATAAGGCAGATGTCATCACCAGATCTGATGAGATTAAGGAATATTTAGCTAAAACTTATCCTTGGATGTCTCCTGAAACTTTAGAAAACACTTATGATTATTTCTTTTTAGGAATTGGAAATGGATGATATTCATTTATTGTTCATTTCTTTTTTTATCATTCAAATAATAGTTTCATATTTTACGAATTAATCTGGAATCAATATTAATGTCATCATCAGATGATTTGAAATATGAATTCTAAAAATAGCTTTTTTTTGTTTAATTCTAAATAAGGTGTAAAGAGATTAAATCTAATCAATATTAGACTAATCTAAAAAAAAAATAAAAGGATAATGGTAAATGATTACCATTATTCGTCTAAAGGTTTAATCAACATTAAGTTGTCACCTGCACTGACAGTGTCACCTTCTTCTACGAAAATTTGTTCTACAATACCTTCCTCTTCAGCGTAGATATCGTTTTCCATTTTCATAGCTTCAAGAACTGCAACTACAGTACCTTTTTGGACTTTATCTCCGGTGTTTACTTTAATCTTAAGCACCATACCTTGCATGGATGCAGTTAATGCACCAGGAATAGGGCCTATGTTTCCAGAGCCTTGGTCTCCGATTTGCATGTAACCGGTAGGCATGATTTTTACATCGAAGATATCTCCATCAACTTCGACAGAATATTCAGTTGGAATTGCACTAAGGTCGTCGTCACTTGTGCCGCCAATATGGACTTCTGGGAATGGTTCCTCTTCAAGTTCGCCTTTAAGGAATTGTTTAGCAACTGGAGGTAACATTGCAAGAGTGAGAATATCTTCCTCTTTTTTGATGATTCCTAACTCTTCACCTTCTTTCTTGAAGTTTTCATATTCAGGTTCTATTAAATCTGCAGGTCTGCAGGTAATGCGTTCTTCATCACCAATGATCTTTTGAGCAATCTCTTCATTGATTGGTGCTGGAGCACGTCCATAGTTACCTTTCATATATTCTTTAACTTCGTTAGAAACGATTTTGTATCTTTCTCCATTTATAACGTTCATTACAGCTTGAATACCTACGATTTGGCTGGTTGGAGTTACAAGTGGAGGGTATCCCATATCCTTTCTAACACGAGGCATTTCTTCCAATACGTCTTGGTATCTGTCTAATGCATTTTGCTGTTTTAATTGTGAAATTAAGTTGGAAAGCATTCCACCAGGGATTTGGTACATCAATACATCAGTATCGATTCTTTCACTGATTGGATCAATGTATCCTTCGTATTGTTCTCTAAGGCCTTCGAAGTATTTTTTAATTTGGTTCAATGCTTTTAAATCAAGACCAGTGTCGAATTCAGTGCCTTGTAAGGATGCTACAATACTTTCAGTTGGAGGTTGGGAAGTACCCCAAGCGATAGGTGAGATAGCAGTATCTAAAATGTCAACACCTGCTTGACATGCAGCATAATAACTGATAGGAGTCATACCACTGGTACAATGTGAGTGTAAATTAACTAATAGATCAGTTTCTTCTTTTAATCTTGTAACCAATTCAAATACAACAGATGGGGTAATTAATCCTGCCATGTCCTTAATAGCTATTGAATCACACTCTAATGCTTCAAGCTCTTTTGCAAATTCCACGAATTTGTCTATAGTGTGAACTGGGCTAATGGTATAGCTGATAGTTCCTTGAACATGAGCCCCTTGTTCTTTAGCTACTTTAATTGATTGTTGCATGTTCCTAATATCGTTCATTGCATCAAATATTCTAAAGATGTCAATACCGTTTTCATAGGATTTTTCAACAAATTTAGTTACAATGTCATCAGCATAATGTTTGTATCCGAGTAAGTTTTGACCTCTAAGGAGCATTTGTAGTGGAGTTTCAGTAAAGTTTTCCTTCAATATTCTTAATCTTTCCCATGGGTCTTCGTTTAAAAATCTAATACAAGTATCAAAGGTAGCTCCACCCCATGCTTCTATAGCATGATATCCCACTTTATCCATTTCTTCAATGATAGGGACCATGTCTCTTGTTCTCATTCTGGTCGCTAAAAGGGATTGGTGAGCATCTCTGAATGCGGTTTCTGTTATTTTCACTTTCATCTTTACACCTCACTAAAATTTTTAAATATCATGATAAACTTAATTCAAAATCATATTCTTGATTTCAAATATAAATTTCTAATTTATATTTCTAAATCTCTTACGATTATTTTACATTATATTATTATTTATTGTTATAACTACTAATAATACTTATCTATTTTTTTCTCTATTTTAGTAATATTTAAAAATAGCATAATTGTTAAAAATAGTAAAATTTGTAAAAATAGTTAATTAAGGATTAATTAAAAAAAAGAAAATTATAAAAAAATTAGAAAAATAAAAAAAGAAAAAGTTAAGAATAAATTCTTAACGTTCAATTTCTCCATTAATGAATGCTTCAACATTAGCTGCTGCTTCATCATCAGTGAATTGAATTGGAGGGTGTTTCATAACATAAGATGAAATGGAAGTTAATTGTCCACCGATTCCTCTTTCAAGTCCTAATTTACAGCAACGA
>JAGCLR010000107.1 GCA_017646885.1 Methanobrevibacter sp.
AATCTCAATAAAGACTTCTCATTCATTATTATCAAAGATGGGGTCAGCAATTTAATCATTGAGAATAATCATTTTGATGTTTCAAATCTTATTGGAGATTCAAAGTTATCTGCAATAAAAATAATAGGGTCAGATGAAAGTGCTGCCAATATAAGAATCTTGAATAATGCTTTTAACTTGTCAGGAGATTCAAATTCCATTTCAGCTATTTCTGCACTTAATGAAGGATTCAGTAGCTATGATGACATTACAAATACTTTAACTGTTCTAAACAACAAGATTTCAATTTCCAATAGCAGAGAAGATGGATTCAGCTATGGCATAAATTTGGTCAACAGTCTTAATCCAAGGATATCCTCTAACAGCATTGATGTGATTGGAGATACTGCATTTGGACTTTATTTAAATAAGGTGTCAAGACCTGATATCGCTGACAATGAGATATATGAAAACAATGCATTAGTAAGCATCGTTCATTCTGACAATCCGACAAAGGATATTCAAAGTGCCATTGACAGTGCAAAGGATGGAGACACCATATACTTAGGAAATGGCCTTTATGCAATCAAGGATTCCATAACTGTCAATAAATCAGTCAGCATAGTTGGAGGCAGATTGTTGGATAACATTGATTCAAATTCCAATCCATTGGTTTCCAATGACAATCCTCTATTTATAGTCTCTGGCAAGAATACGGCGAATTTCATTAACATGACTGTAATATTGGACAATAACGATCTATTTACATTATCCAAAATCAGCAATTCAACAAATCCGGTTGGCATTGACTATCCAACTATCAATATAAAAGGCGCTGATTTCCAAAAGAGGAATGATGCCGTTGACGGAGAATCAATATCACTTGTGAAATCCATTTCAGAAAGGCCAATTTTCGATTCCATAAATAATGTCAATATTGAAAACAGCAATTTGATTGAAGGCATGAGCCAAGTCGAATATTACCTGTTCAATGATTCAAGTTCAAATGAGATCAATTTCAATAATGGAATCAAAACAATCATTATAGCTAAGAATTTGACTTTCACTGCCTTGGATAAGGACATTTACGGAAACAGCATAAAGTACTTTGAAGTGAAACTCTTGGATGAAAGCAACAATCCATTGTCCAATAGGCTGATTCATATTTCATATAACAATTCCATTCATGACATTCTTACAGATTCCAATGGTGTCGCAAAGCTTCCTGTTAGCATTAACAGTTATGGAATTTACAATCTTTTAATCAGTTTCCTTGGAGATAGTGATTACAGCGCATCATTTGCCCCTGGAAAAGTAACTGTAAATAAGCAAAAGGCAAGTTTAACCGCTCCAAATAAGTCTTATTATGTCAATGCCGTTAAATATCTAAAAGCCACTTTTAAGGATGCAAATGGAAAGCTAATTAAAAATAAGAAGATTAGCTTTATTGTAAGCGGCAAGACATATAGTGCTTATACTAATTCAAAAGGTGTAGCTACCGTAAAAGTCAAATTAACTGTTGCCAAGACATATGTTGTAACAGTCAACTATGCTGGAGATAGCGTTTACAGTCCAATCAGCAAATCCTTTAAGGTTTATGTGAAAAAGGTCCCTACAAAATTAATTGTCAAAAACAGGTCTTACAAGAAATCTAAAAAGATCAAGAAACTAACAGCTACCTTGAAGACAAAAAGTGGAAAAGCCCTTGCCAAAAAGAAATTGACTTTCATTGTAAACGGCAAGAAATACACTGCAAAAACAAATAAGAAAGGTGTCGCTACTGTAAAAGTAAAGGTATCCAAGAGGAAAACCTATAAGTTTACAGTTAAGTTTGCAGGAGGCAGCACCTACTTGAAGACCAGCAAAAAGGCTAAACTTAAAATTAAATAGTTTTTTATCCTTTCTTTTTTTTAATTCTTTTTTTAATTCTCTTTTTTAATTCTCTTTTTATCCGTTTTCTTTCTCCGCTTTTCATTTATTTTTTCTTATTTTTCCTTTACATTTTTTAAAATATTTGTTAAATTCACTTTTATTACAAGTTAATTTCAAATATGTTTTATATTTTATAAAATATAATAGAAAACCTTTTTAATAATTATAATAATATATATTATTAATCAAAATTTATCAAGTATTTTGGTTATTTTGTAAATGAATTTTTAGAAAATTATTATATGTATTACGAATTTAGAGAGGTTTTATATTATGAAGCTTAATAAATTCACAGTCATTTTAGCTATTTTATTGGTTTCAATATTAGCTATTGGGGCTGTAAGTGCAGAGTCTGTAGACGATGCTGGAATTGTTGCTGTCGCAGATGGTGACATTCAGGAATCTGTCGAAGTTACAGACACTGCAGATGATTTGAGTACTGCAGACACTGCAGATGAGACTGTTGGCGATGACAGTAGCGGTCCAGATGATACAGCGGAATATGATCTTGATGATGATACCTATTCCACATACTTCAATGAAGACGGTTCTGCTACTGATGCGTTAAGTGCTGATGGAAATTACTATTTAAACGTTGGTACTTTAACCAATAAAGACATAAAAATTGTTTCTGGCCAAAATGTTTACATCCAAGGTAAAGAAGGTGCAGGTATAATCAACAACGGTACCATTACCATTGGTGGCGGAGCTATTGGTCAAATCAATACCGTTCAAATTTCAGGCATAACTTTCGTTAACACCAATAAAAATGCTATTGTTGTTAACCAACATGCTAAGAACGTTGCAATTGCTAGAAACAATTTTGACTTAACTTATGATGACACTTACACTGATAATGCTATTGCTATCATGACTAAAGGTTTAGTTGAAGATGTTACCATTGTAGGCAATGAAATTAAAATGACTTCAGCTGCTAGTTATACTTATGGACTTGACTTAACCTATTATCTTGACTGGTATACTTTCGGTGATGGAAATGCTAAAAATTTCTATATAGCAGAAAATACCTTTGATATAGAATCTACCGCTCAATCCGGTATGGCTGAAGCTATGTACTTAGATTCAATAATTGATTCAGTTATTGAAGGCAACAACATCAATGTAAAAACCACTAATCCTGGTGTTTCTAATTATGCTATGCAAGTTGCTGACTCTTGGGGATTCTTTAATGATCCATGGGCATCTTCTCCATACAATGTAGCTATTAAGGACAACACTATTGTTTTGGATTCTGCTGATTTAGCATATGGTATTAGTGTAATCAGTTTATGGTCTTACACTGAAGATTACGATGAAATTATTAAGGATATGGTCATTTCCGGCAATGATGTAACCATCACTACCCAAACTGAAGGTGTAGGTATTTCAGCTTCATCCTCTGATGTAAGCATTACAGACAACAAGGTTACTCTCAATGCTGCTCATGATCCTGTTCAAGCTTACACTGACGGTTATATCGGAAATATAAGTTATGCTATCTATGTAAACAACTTCAATAAGGATATGGGTTACTTTGTAAACAATACTGTTACTGGAAACACAATTGTCTCTAATGTGAGACCTATTAAAGCATATGAAGAAGGTGACCAAGCACAACCATTAACCATTGAGAACAATACTGGTGCATACACCATTAATGATGACAATTACGCTATTTTCTTTAATGAAGATGGAACTATGACTGATGCTTTAAATCCTCTTGGAGATTATGCTTTAGTTATTGGAACCTTAAACAATAAGGATCTTGCTATTGCATCTGGTTCTAACATTAACGTTACTGCTAGTGAAAATGGAGGTATTATTAATAATGGTACCATTACTATCGGTGATGGTGCAGGTAGCGCTGGTTCTGTAATTGTTTCTGACTTAATTTTCACTAACACCAACAAAAACGCTATAGTTGTAAATCAATATTCCACTAAAGTAACTATTGATGGAAACAACTTTGATTTAACCTATGATGACACTTATGCGACTAATGCTATAGCTATCCTAACTTTAGGTTTTGTTGATGAAACTACTATTGTAAATAATGTAATTAATATGGAAAGTGCAGCTTCATACACTTATGGTATTGATTTAGCATATTACCTTGACTGGTATACCGCTGGTGATGCTAACGGCCAAAATTTCAATGTAGCAAACAATGACATCAATATTCATTCCACAGCTGCTACAGGTATGGCTGAAGCTATGTACTTAGACTCCATTATCAATTCAGTAATTGAAGGCAACAACATCAATGTTGT
>JAGCLR010000108.1 GCA_017646885.1 Methanobrevibacter sp.
GATTGACTCAGATAAGGACAGCATATTGAATCAATATGAAATTATCAACCATCATCAAGCTACAGAACTTGTTTTATCCCTTTGGAAAGAGGAAACAATAAATCAGGATATAAAGACCATTGAAATAACTGGAGTTAAAGGTAAAACAAGCGTTGCATTCCTCTTAAAGGAAATATTTTTAGAAAACAATAAAGACACATTACTATTATCCAGTTTAGGAGCTTACTTATTTAGAAAAAATGATGGTAATGAGCAAAAGCTTATTTTGCAAAAGGATATCAGCATAACTCCTGCAAATATCATAAATGCCATCCAACTTGCTAAAAAGATTGCAAACCCTAAATGCAGCACATTTCCAATATGTGATAAGAATCTGGATTTAGAGGAAAGGATGGAAGAAAGTGATATTCAAGAAGAGTTTAACGAAAATCCATATGCTGACTTGAATTATGAAATGGCGATTTTTGAGAATTCATTAGGAATTTGCGGTTTGGCAGACATTGGAATATTGACTAATCTGGTTGAAAACTATTCAATTGCAAAAGGAAAATCCGATGCAAGAAATGCTAAAAGGCAAGTCTTCAAGTCCCCTTCTGTAGTGATAGAATATGAAACATTGAATGAATTCTATCCAAATGAAAAAGAGGAATACAAAGATAAGATCAATAGTTTTTCCTTAAATGACACATATGCAAATGTCTACTGCGAATCCATTGATTATGATATTGATAACACACATACTAAAGTAATTTATCATGACTTGAAAACTATTGATGGAAAAATAATAAATGGTATGATAGATATAGGCTGCTTTGCTCCAGGATCCCATCATATCCTAAACGTTTTAGCAGCTACAACAACTGCATTAGCATTAGGCATAGATGACGAAACAATTCAAAATGCTTTATCAAACTTTAAAGGAATCAATGGGCGAACAAATGTTAGAGAAATCGATGCGAAAAATGGTTTAAGAATCATTGAAGAAATCAATCCAGGCATCAACACAAAGGCCATTGAAAGCTCAATAAACATGATAAGGGACATTGACAATTATCATATTATCATTGGAGGAAAGTATGGAGTTACATGTGAGGAGATAGATGAAGAGAAGCTATCTAAATTCATACATGAATACTTGACTAATAATCCAAAGGCCAATTTAATATTAACTGATGAGCTTGGAAAAAGTTTAGAGAAAAAAATCAATGCAATGAATGAAAAACAGCTTAAAATAGAGCATATAGAAGATTATCATGAAGCACAAAGAATTGCAATAGATAATAATAAGAACATCCTATTCATTTATAGATCTAATTATTCACAAGTTTCTAAACGTTAAGATTAAAATAAAAAATAATAGACTAAAAATAAAAAATTTAAATTTAAATAATTTTATTAAGAATAATTAACAAAATTAATATGTTAAAGATTAAAGACAATGAAAAAGTGATTTAATCTATTTAAAATTCATTTTTATAAATTCACAAATTTTCATATAAAAAGCTAAGGCGACTCAAATGATTGTTGGAACTAGAGGAAGTAAACTTGCACTTGTACAGACAGACTATATCAGAAGCTGTTTATACAATATCACTGGAGAAGAAGTAGAAAAGAATATCATAAAGACCAAAGGGGACAAGATTACAAATTCCCAGTTATATAATATGGATTCTAAAGGACTTTTTACAAGAGAACTTGACAATGCACTACTTGAAGAAGAGGTTGATTTTGCTGTTCACAGCCTAAAGGATGTGCCAACTGAATTGAACGAAGACCTTGAAATTGTTGCAGTTCCTCCAAGAGAAAGCCCTAACGAAGTGCTTATTTCAAACTACAGCTGGAGCGAACTTGAAGAAGGCTCAACACTTGGAACAAGCAGCTTAAGAAGAGAAGCATTCTGCAAACTCCATGACAAGGACTTTGAATTGAAACCAATCAGAGGAAATGTTGAGACAAGAATCAAAAAGGTCATGGATGGAGAAGTTGATGCAACAATCATGGCAGAAGCTGGATTAAATAGGTTAGGCCTTCAAAAATACATTAAAACAAAGTTCCCAACAGATTATATAATGCCTGCAGCAGGTCAAGGCGCTTTAGCAGTGATAACTAGAAAAGACAGTGAATTTAAAGAGACAATAGCTAAATTAAACCATTATTTCTCATTCCAGGAAGTGCTTGCTGAAAAGACTATCCTTGAAGAGATAGGTGTAGGATGCCAATGGCCAATTGGAGCAATAGCTGGAATAAAAAACAACCAGCTAGAGCTTAATTCCATCTTGCTTGACAAGAACGGAGAGATCCTATATCAGGAAACAATTAGAGGAAGCATAAGGGAAGCTGAGGAAATGGGAAGGAAAATAGGCAAAAATATGCTTGAATTCCTTTAAAACATTAATTATTTTATATATTTTTTTAATGAAAATTGCATTTCATGAAAAAACTTGAATTTTCATGAAATCAAAAATTTATCAAAATTTAAAAAATAGTTAAAAATTCTTAAAAATCGATTTATCCTATTTTTTACAATATTTTAAGAAAATTAACTATTAACCTATCTTTATTTTAAATATTAAACAATTTAATAACGATTATTATAATTATTAAGAAAAAATTATATAAAAAAATATAAAATTTTAATAATATTTATAAGTTATAAAACACAAAAATATAGTTGAATAATTGGAGGAATATCTTTGAGAACTATAAATGTTGGAGTTATAGGTGTAGGTGCAATGGGATATAACCATGCACGTGTATATTCGAAATTGGAAAATGCCAATCTCGTGGCAGTGGCTGATGTAGTAAAGCCAACCTTAGACAAAGTTGTAAAAAAATACAAGACAAAAGGCTACTCAGAAATCGAAGACTTATTGAAAGACCCTGAAATTGAGGCAGTAAGTGTTTGTGTGCCAACAACCTTCCACCACGAAGTCGTTATGGAAGCTATAAAGCATGGAAAACACGTTTTAGTCGAAAAGCCAATTGCTTTTACTGCTGAAGAAGCTGAAGAAATGATTGAAGCTGCAAAAGAAGCAGGGGTAAAGCTTGCAACAGGACATGTGGAAAGATTCAATCCTGCAGTGCAAAAAGCTAAAGAACTCATTGAAAATGAGGTTATCGGAGATTTAGTAACAATTTCAGCTAAAAGGGTAGGTCCTTTCCCACCAAGAATCAAGGATGTGGGAGTAGCTATTGACCTTGCAATTCACGATTTAGATGTAATGAACTTCTTGATTGAAGCACCTGTAAAACAGGTTTATGCTACTATGAGCAGTATTTTAGATCAATCTGACTTTGAAGACCATGCAGAAATAATGATCAGCTTTGATGAAGACATTACAGGTATTCTAGAAGTGAACTGGTTAACTCCATACAAACGTAGACAAATTGAAATCACTGGTACTGATGGAATAATTACCATTGACTACATAGACCAAAGCATTGAAGTTTACGGTAAATTTGCACAAGATATCCAAATCAAGCCAGTAGAGCCATTAAGTGAAGAATTAAATTCATTCCTCTGTAAAATTGAAGCGGATGAAGAACCGGAAATTACTGGTGAAGATGGGCTTAAAGCTCTTAAGATGGTTCTTGCAGCAAACAAATCATCTAAAGAACACAGTCCAATCAATTTTAGATAATTTAATTTTTAATTAAAAATTTATTCCTATCCATTATTAATAAAAACTAATAACTCAAAGATTCCTAAAATATTTAAAATATTTAATAAAATTTATGATTAATGAGGTAAAAAAATGAACCAAGATCTTATTAACAGAGCTCAGGAACTTAGAAACCATGGATTCACAACTGGTGAAATAGCTGATGAGCTTAATGTATCAATGGATACTGCACAATGGTTAACTTTACAGAGAAAAGAGACACAAGCTGAAACTGAAGCTCCTGTCGACATTGCAATCAACTGGAACAGTTTAGGCGGAAGCGCAACCAGACTCAGATATGTTTCAGCAGCTTTAAGTGACATTGCATTGAAACATGGTGAAATCGACCTTGTTGTAGGAATTGCAACCAGTGGAGTTCCATTTGCAACCATGATGGCAGATGTTATAGAGGAATTGACTGGAATGACTACTTGCATATCCATTTTCCACCCTAAAAAACACAGAACCAATGCAGCTAACAGTGATGAAGGAGCTATAAGCAGCAATTTCGGAACTGTTGAAGGTAAAAGAATAGTTATTGTTGATGATGTAACTACAAGTGGAGATACCATTAAGGATGTAATAAAAGTAGTTAAAGATCATGGTGGAAATCCAATTGTAGTAACTGTTTTAATTGATAAATCAGGACTCGAAGAAGTGGATGGGGTCCCAATCGAATCATTAATTAAAGTAAGTCAATTAAGATAATTAACTTACTTCTTATTTTTTTTATTAAAAAATTTTTTAGTTTTATATTTTACGAATTATTTGTTTCCAAAGTCATCCCAGAAATGAGTTTGGAAAACACTCTTTTTACTTAATTCCTCTAATTTCAAGAACAATTTCCAAGGCATGGATAAGTTCATGTATTCATCTGGAATCAACCTTCTCATATGAGCTCTTGCTGCAAAGTCAAGTGGACTTAAGACCGGAACGGGATCATCACTATCATTTTGCTCAAAAGTGAATGCACCAATAGCTTGACATGCAGATGCTTGAGGAGTCATTATATGAGCGCTTTCAGACCTGAATGAACCATTCAATTGAAGTATTGCAGATAACTCCATAGTGTTTAATGTAAAGACTACAGAATCTGGAACTTCCCCTTCTTCAAGAAGCTCTATTGGCTTAAATACAACATACTGCCCTTCATCATACAAAGGCCTGTTCTTTATGTTTTCATAAGCTGTGTCAAAATCTGAAAAGATCCTTTCTCCCTTTTTAAACATTTCCTGAGTTGGCTTCGGCATGAAGCTTAACCTATGGAGAAATGCCTCCTTATCCTTAGCAGACTCTGTACCTAAAGATAAAAAGGTAGCTTGAAACTCCCTATCCTCATCTGTCTTGAATCCAGTTCCCCAACCAAAACCTGCAGACACTCCACCACAAGTAATGTTTTCACGGCCAAAAGCAGTGACTTTTCTCTTTGCAATGGTTTGTCCAATAAGAGACATTACACAACCGCCTCTACCTGCCTTAGGAGCCAATGCATCCTCTGGCTTTTCATCAGCTTTGATTAAGACAATAGGGTCAAACTGACCATTCAATTCCTTTACAATATTAAATTCCATTTTTAAAACCCCATATATTAATTAATTTTAAATATACACACGAGAATATAAACAATTTACTGATTATTAGACTTAATTAACTTCTTAATATGCAAATCTGCCCAAATCATTGTTATTGTATTTACAACTATCTCACCAAGGATTATTCCCCACCAAGCACCATATTCTCCATAACCTAAAACAATAGCTAAGATTATTGCAAATGCAAGAGTGAATACAGTTTCCCTTAAGATTGTCTGGAACATTGCAGTGATTCCATTTCCAGTACCTTGGAAAACGAATGTGGATGTGCAACCATAACCCATTGTTGGGAAATAAATTACAATTACTGATAGGAATGCAATTAGCTGTGGAGTCAATCTTGTACTTGTGCCTGTGTATGCAAAGACTGAAACAATCTGTGGAGCAAATAGATAAACGACTATGGCAGCTATGAAACCAAACAAAATAGCTATCTTCATGGAATATCTGTGAGCCACCAAAATCTCCTCATACTTTTTAGCGCCATAATTGGCACCTACAACGGATATCAATGCAGTGGCAATTGCAATAATTGGAGTGGTTGCAATTGTCACCACTCTCCAACCAGTTGAATAAACTGCAACAGCATCAGTTGAAGCTACAACAACAAGCAAAAGTGAGAACAATGCTGCAAACAATGCATTGTTAATGAGTTCCAAACTTGCAGGCAAACCCACTTTCAATATATCAATGGAAATTGATTTGCTGAATTTATAATTGGATAAGAATGGCTTTAAGTAAGTGTCCTTCTTAACATAGAACCAATAGAACAAAATGACATTTACAAGCAATAGGGAAATCAATGTTGCAATAGCTGCACCTTTTACCCCTAAATCAAGGCCATAAATGAAAATAGGATCCAATATCATGTTGACAATTGAAGAAAAGAGCATTGCATACATTGTCCTGCTTGCGTCACCTTCCCCCCTAAGGACCCCGTATAATGCATTTGATAAGATAACAAGAATTGAACCGATTGAAAGTATTAGACCATAATCCATTGCATAATCAATTGTGCTTCCTGCACCCATTCCAAGAAGAATGTCCTTTAGGAATACCAATAACAAGGCAGTTGTAATAACTGAAATGATTACTGTAATAAAAATAGTGTGAATAGCCCCATTATTTGCCTTTTGCCTATTTTCCTCACCGATATATTTTGATAATGCAGAAGCAGAACCTGCCCCTAAACCATTGCCGATTCCCATAAGTGCTATGAAAATAGGGCTTACAAAACCAACACCTGCCAAGGCATCTGCACCTAAGCCAGATACCCAAATTGCATCAATTACGCTATAAAGACTTGTGATAAACAATGAAATTATAAGTGGAATGGACATCTTCCATAATGCCTTCTTAGGATCTCCCAAAATGGAGTCCACTCCTTGAGAATTTTTTATATTATCGTTCATTTTATCACAAATTCTTTAAATTATTTTAATTCTTTATAACTATATATAAAACAAAATTTATATAAATAACTATCAAGATGTGATATTATGGAAAAAAACAATTATGTGATATTCAAGAAACATTATGGAAACATAAAGCGCCCAAGAGTAAAGGAACTGTCCATCAATTTAAATGGCGTGAAGATATATGAAAAAGACCAATCCATGATAATCAATATCATAGTTCCTGTTGAAGAGTCCACCAAAGTAGTGGAATACTTTGAGGAATTTAATTTAGGGGAAGACATTCAATTCAATATTTCAGATACTGGAGACTTTGAATGTACTTTTAGAGGAATTTCACCAGTGATTGATAAAAACAGCTATTCCTCATTTTCAATTACAGTTCAGGAAAAAGAACCTCAAGACGAGATGAAAGGTTAGAAAATATTGGGTTTAGAGTTGCTTATTCTTACAAGCATATATGAAAAAACATAATATCACAAAAGTGAAAAATCGAATAAGAAATTCCATTAATTTAAATGAAAATACGATTAATATTTCAAATAGATTTAAGTTAAAATATTAATTTAATCAACCATACGCATCATTATTTTATACATTATTCTTTTTCTTAAAAACAAAACACCCATTGGCAACATCACCAACACAATAATTCCAATTTTATTAAAATTTTTTAAAAATTTAAAAAAAAATAAACTATTTTCAAACACTCTTTTTTTAAAAAATTTTTTATAAAACTATTTTTAAAGCTTATTTTTCAAAGAAAACAAGTATAAAAAAGACTTTATTGAATTTTAAGTTTGTCAGATAATTACGAAATGACATCAATATTAA
>JAGCLR010000109.1 GCA_017646885.1 Methanobrevibacter sp.
CAATGTCATGCAATTACATGAAGCAAAAAAATAGTTTTTAAGAAAAGATTATAAAATGCTTATTTTTTAATTTAAACGCTAATCGAGCCTTGCATATTTTTCAATGCTTAAGTCAAGGTCCTTAAGGATTTCAGTATTGTCCCATGGCTCAACCTTATTCAAGTTTTCCTGATACTTGTTGAGATTGTTCAGGAAGCTTTCAATCTTTTCAACATCCAAACTTTCATGAGTTTCTCCAAAGCCAAGTTTTTCAACATAGAAACCGTTTAGTATCTGCTCAAAGTTTTTATGTGCAGGAGTGCTGTAGATAGGTTTCTTAAGGTAAATGGCTTCTGAAATCATAGTGAAACCACCATTTACTATAATCGCCTTAGCGGTTCTCATGTCTTCATAGATTTGGTCTTCATTGAATGACCTGTAAGTCAAATTCTCATCAACCTCATCCTTATGGAATCCATAAATGATAAATTCATGGTCAAGTTTCTTAAGTTCTTCCATAAGATTCAAGCTTGACTCTGCAGTTTGGTATACTAAAACATGGTCTCCTTCCTCTGGAGTCAATTTCATTATCTCTTCCCTCAGTACCGGCGGATAGAGAGCAGTCATATGAGGGTGCTTCAATGGAGGATAGAAGAAGCTTGTTATGATATGCCTCTTTGGCCTTAATATGTAAGACTTGGTAACAGCTTTTGCAGTTAGCATATCTATTCTATGGTTTGGTGGGTAATCGTACTCACATTGTGTTAGCATATGGATATTGTCTAGACTGATCAATGGAATGTTCATGAGCTTGCTGAGCATACTTGAATAGTTTTCAAAGTCAGATATGATTATATTAGGCTTGATTCTCTTGTATTCCTTATATAAAACATTGTATCCTTCCTTTAAATTGGTCGGATTTGCCTTCAACGCCTTAAAGAATGTCTTTTTGGTTCTGACTACATTGTTTTCATAGACAGTGTTGAATCCTCCTATTTCAAAGACATTATCGAATTTTTTAGACAGGAATTCATATGCCCTTTCACTTGAAAAGATGTAAACATCATATTTTTTTGTTAAATGCTCTAGAATGACACTGCTTCTTATTGCATGCCCCATCCCTTCTCCACAGACGGAATAGAAAATTCTTTTTTTGCCTTGTGAACCTGCCGCTTCTTTCACTACAAGGCCGGTTTCCTCTTCAGTGTACTCGATAAGTTCATTGCTTTCATGTTCCTTATCCTTGAATCTATTGATTCTATCCTTTATCTTTCTGTTTCTGGATTTTTCAGCAATCTTTTCCATTTCCACACTATCAAGCGCTTCAATAGGGTTATGATTGAATTCATAGTCTTCAATGTCAAGGCTTTCTTTGCTGTCATGGCCAAATTCATAGCCTAAGTCTTCAGCAGTGGTTCTTTTTCCTCTAAAGTCATTTACAGTACTTCTTCCGTATTGCTTAAGCAAGGTGTAAAGCCCTTCCTCTTCAAGCCTTCTTGTGGAGACTCCTATTTTAGCATTTCTAAGAACCTTGAATTCGCTAATTTCAGCAATGCGTTCGATGTAATCAGTATCTTCACCGAAGGTCAGATTTTCATCAAATCCATCCACTTCTTCATGCAATTCCTTTTTGGATATGATTCCATAACAGCCTGCACCATGGGGCTTTATGTTTTCAACAGCAATCATGAACCAGTTTGCAAGATCATGGAGATACTTGTCTCTTTTCTTTTCAGATAGTGGAGTCATTTGGGTGATAGCTATTCCTAAATCCTCTGACTCAAACTCTTCAATGACATTTGACAAATAGTTTTCAGTAAGTTCCAAGTCAGAGTCTAAAAATAGCAATATCTCTCCTTTCGCTACTTCTGCACCTCTATTTCTTCCAGGTCCAGGTAGCCCTCCTTCAACAACAACGCAACCGTATTCCTTAGCTATTTCTCTAGTATTATCATTGGATTGCGCATCTGCAACAATGATTTCATAATCTGTGAAATCCTGTGATTTTATGCTTTCAAGCAATTTAGGAAGATATTCCTCTTCATTGTATGTAGGTATGATAATACTGATTTTCATCTTTTCATCTCTTAATGTTAACTCGGTTGATTGTAGTTGTTTTTATTTTATTGCATTTGTCTAATAAAATTATTGATTATAAATATGAATATATGTTCCAGCTTAGTGAGTACCAATCGCATTTTCCCTCTAAATCAATGGCTAAGTTATTTAATAATTCCATCTCATTATATTGATTTGAAAGATAAACTGTTGTTTTATTTTCATTCTCTGTTACATTTAATACATCGTATTGATCCAATACATCAAGATTATGAAGGTTATCTATATCCAATTCATAAGAATCTGGACAAGCGCCATAAAATGCAATTGAAAACCTTAATGCAATGATTAGGATCAAAGCGATATGAGGAATCAAAATCTTCAAGTACTTTTTAACTGATTTCCCTTTTTCTTCTGCTTTGCTGGAAAAAACTGATTTGATTTCAGATAATTCCTCTTTCAATTGACTTTTTATAAGAGGCCTCTTTTCTTTTTCGGTTATATAATCGGAAATTCCATTAAATATTTCCTCATTGTACATCAATATCAGTATTCCATAGATTCCTCCGATTGTAGGGGTTGCAAACAATCCACCGTCAATCAGTCCAATGATTCCTAAAGTGCTTGTAATTGCTAAGAATATTCTTGGTGCTGCTTTACGCCTTTGCATTGAAAGAACCATGATAATGTAGATTATAGGAATCAGGATAAAGAGAATGCTTATTATATTTGGAGTATAAGCACTTAATGAGCTTCCTGTATGAATTCCAGATGGTATGTAGCTTAGGAAGATTCCAAGCAAGATTCCGAATATTCCCTTGTAAATGTGGGAATGGAGAATGCTTGTACTTGTTTCACTTGGATTCATGATTACAAGGATTGTGTTCCAATCCAGTCCAAGTGAGTTTCTCAAATAAAGCTCCACTACCAATCCTGCAATTGCAGTAAACAAAAGCAATATCAAGGACAGTTTCAAATAGAAATCCTTGTTTTTCAAGATTTCAGGAATTGATAGCTTCTTAAACCAATCATATGCCTTTTCATAATCTCCAATAGTTGATAATATTA
>JAGCLR010000110.1 GCA_017646885.1 Methanobrevibacter sp.
CAAAAATAGTCTGCATTGGCCTCAACTACAAGGATCATGCAAAGGAATTGAATCTAGACTTACCGGAAAGTCCGGTGATTTTCATAAAGCCATCAACAACAATAAACAGAACAGACAACATAATCGTCTATCCAAAAGTGTCCAAGCAAATAGATTATGAAGGAGAGCTTGCTGTTGTAATAGGAAAGAAAAGCAAGCAAGTAAGTGTGGAAGAAGCAGATGATTACATATTCGGATACACAATAATAAATGACGTTACAGCAAGGGACTTCACCCTTGGAGATGGCCAATGGACAAGAGGAAAAAGCTGTGACGGCTTTGCTCCAATAGGGCCGTATATTGAAACTGACCTTGATCCATTGAACCAGAATATAGTCACTAAAGTGAATGGAAACATCAAGCAAAACTCAAACACTTCCCAAATGATCTTCTCTCCACAGGAAATCATATCCTATGTAAGCGAGACCATGACCTTGAATCCTGGAGATGTAATAGCTACAGGAACACCTCCTGGTGTAGGTGAAATGAAAGCGGATTCAATAGTTGAAGTGACAATAGAAGACATTGGAACATTAAAGAACTATTTAATCAAAGAAGAATGAAAAAAATTAATTAAATAGATAAATTATTATAATACTTTAGTAATATTATAAAATAGAATGCCTTTTTTAAAAAAGGAATTCTTAAAAAAGAGGTGAAATATATGGAATTAAATAAAATTTGTTTATGTGCAATCGTATTATTCTTTTTATTCCCAATAATAGGATTCTTTATGCACCACTTCTGGAAAATGTTAATTGCTGGAATTATCATTTCCGTTATTGTAGGAATCATCGGATGGTTCAAAGGAGACGAAATCGCTCCTTAAGTATCCTTTTTTAAATAGCCTGGTGAAAAAATGATTATAGAGATTATAATAATAGCTATACTATTGATGATTATATTTGGGCTATTGAAATGGATGATGAAAATAGGCATGAAAGTGTTTATTATAGCAATTCTTGTATTCATCATCATGGCATTACTAGGATACATATTCTAATAACATAAGAAAGAATTAAAAAGTTTTTAATCCAATTAAAAACTTTTTTTTCATTTTTTAAAATAAAATTCATAGCTATTTTTTCATTTTTATTTATAATAACACTATTTCAACTGTAAAATCTAAGGAGCGTAATATCATATTTGGCCATGATAACCTTATTTCATTAAAGGATTTTGAAAAGGATGAAATTGAATTCATCTTAGAGGAAGCAAGCAAACTTGAAGATGTTGCTAAATCAAAAAAGCTATCTAGAGAGCTTGAAGGGAAAATATTAGGACTCTTATTCTACGAACCTTCCACAAGGACAAGACTTTCCTTTGAAGCCTCCATGAAAAGGCTTGGAGGTGAATGCATTGAGCTTGGAGACGTTTCAATCAGTTCAGTCGCTAAAGGGGAAAGCATTGCTGATACAGCTAAGATGTTTGAGTCATACTGTGATGCAATTGTAATAAGGCATGACCTTGAAGGTGTGTCACGTTTCCTATCAGATATTGTTGATGTTCCAATCATAAATGCAGGTGACGGTGCAGGCCAACACCCAACCCAGACATTATTGGACCTTTACACAATCAAAAAGCACTTCGGAAAAATAGATGGATTGAACATAGCGCTTCTTGGAGACTTAAAATACGGCCGTACCGTACATTCCCTCTCATACGCTTTAGGAATGTATGATGTGGAGATGACATTTGTCTCACCAGACCAGCTAAAGATGCCTAAGGAAACATTGCATGACCTTGAAGAGAACAATATAAAGTTCAAGGAAACAAACAGCCTTAAGGATGTAATTGATGATGTTGATGTTCTATATGTCACAAGAATCCAAAAGGAAAGATTCCCAGATGAAGAGGAATACGAAGAGATTAAGGGAGCTTACCTAATCAATAAGGAATTGCTTGAAGGAAAAGACCTGATTGTCATGCACCCGCTTCCAAGAATAGATGAGATTGCATATGATGTTGACGATACAAAGTACAACAAGTACTTTGAACAGGCTGCAAATGCAATTCCAGTAAGAATGGCTATCTTAAGAAACTTGATTACTCATAGGTATGAGTAATTGCCTTTTACTTTTTTTTAATTTTTATCTAAACTATCCAATAGCTGAATAATCTCATTATATAACTCTTCAGCTTTTTTTACATTGCTGATATAGAAAATAGGATTATAATCAGCAAAATTCCTTATTCTTCTAAATTTTTTTAATTTTTTTCCTATTTCTCTCTCATTTTTAATTTTAGATTTCTTTAGGTTGTTTATAAGAATTTGATGGCTGTCTTTTGAAGGAATTTTTATATTATGCTTCTCTTCATAATAATTCTTAACTGTCCCAAATGCCCCATAATAATATCGACCTACTGCAGAACGTTGAAATTCTTCCTTCCCGGAAATATTTTTCAAGCAGAATCCCACATCATAAAACCTTTTCCAGTCAAATAAAATCATAATATCACCTTAATATATATTTAAAAAGGATAAACTAGATCCAGAGATAAAAAAAGTTTTGATTCAGGTTCGGAAATCTTTAATTCATCGATATCATTCTCAAGAAGATTATTCAATGTATAAAAATCCTTTTCAAAAATATTGAAGTTTCCATAAATATCTAAGCAGATGCAATCCAAGCCATAACATTCAGGATCTTCATAATATTTCAATGATAAGGAATAATTGGGAAAATACTTTCTAACTAAAGGATATGATTTTTCAATAAGTTCAAGCAATCCATTATGCTTTTTGATAAAATCAATTATTTCCTCACGATTTATCAACTTAAAATTATCCAATACACACCCCTCATTTTTCATAGATATATTTTCTTGAATTAACAAAATATCACCTTATTTAAAAATTAATAAATAATCTTTATTTCTTAAATAATACTTTAAAAAAAGTTATATTTAAAGTTTACCAAACTAAAAAGTCTTTTTAACAAAATTAAATCAATATTATAATGATATAGTAAAATTAGAGTGATTTTAACAGATATAGTTTTATATAGTAAACCATAATAAATTTTGGAAAATATCTACTATTAGTTGCTCTTCAAGGATAATACTTAATTCAATTAACTAAAAAGAACTATAAACAGATTATCTTAAATTAATTAATAAAATATTAAATATTATTAAATTTAAAGATAAATAAAGAAAAATAAAATTAAATCATACTTTTACAAAGAGAATCATAAGGATTGCTTTCATATGACAAGTACACTAAGCGAAGACATAAAGGAACTGATCAAATTCATCATTTACCTGATTCTAGAGGTCAGCATATTCTTCGCTATCACCCAAACCCTTGGTGGAATAACCATACCTAATTTCAGAACTGCATTCCTTATCATAATTCTGCTTTCCTTGGTAAATGCGGTATTTTGGCCTATATTAAGCTATTTTTCCTTGAGTTTCATAGTGCTGACCATTGGATTTGGAACATTCTTAATAGACGGAATACTCCTTTACATCATTAGCCTATTCATTCCAGGAGTCTATATCAGTGG
>JAGCLR010000111.1 GCA_017646885.1 Methanobrevibacter sp.
ATAAAAGCAGAAGAAATAGCTGATAGATTAAAATATATTGCAGAAGCTGAAGGTTGCCAATATGAGGATGAGGCAATAACTACAATAGTCAATTTTGCAGAAGGGGATATGCGTAAATCTGTCAATATGTTGCAATCTGCAGCATCTACAGGTTCCATCACTGAAGACCATGTATTTGAAGTAGTCTCTAAAGCAAAACCACAGGAAATCAAGAAAATGGTCAATGCAGCTTTAATGGGAGACTTTATGAAATCCCGTGATATCCTAAGGGATGTTATGATCATGCAGGGTACAAGCGGAGAGGATATGGTCAATCAGATTTATCAGGATGTCTCTTCCAGAGTAATGAACGGGCAAATGGATGGAGATATCTATATGAATTTAATTGGAGCAATAGCTGAAACAGACTTTAGAATCAGGGAAGGGGCTAATCCAAGAATCCAATTAGAGGCATTATTGGCTAAATTCTTATAGATAATAGGAAATTTATTAAGTAATTTTTATGAATTATATTTAATTTCAGGTAACAATTATGTTATGGACAGATAAATACCGGCCAAAGACTTTTGATGATGTAGTCGGTAATGTAAAGCAAAAAGCAATTATTCAAAAATGGGTTGAAAAGTGGAAAAATGGAGAACCTCAACCACCTTTATTGCTTATAGGACCAGCAGGAACTGGTAAAACTACAATAGCCCATATCATTGCTGATGAATTCTCTGAATATATAGAGCTCAATGCAAGTGACAAGCGTTCACATGATTTATTGATGACAACTATTGGAGAATCAGCAAATACCTATTCACTATTTGGAAATAACCGAAAATTAATCATAATGGACGAAGTGGATGGTATTCATGGAACCAATGATAGAGGCGGAACTAAAGCTTTAAATAAAATCATCAAGGAAAGCAAACAGCCTATAGTAATGATGGCTAATGATTTTTACAGCAATAAATTAACCACTATAAAGAAAAATGCCCAAGTCATTAAAATGGATAAGATCAAATCTCCTTCAATCAACAAATTTTTACGTGATGTAGTGCTTAAGAATGAAGGAATTGAAGTTGATAAGGACGTTTTGATGAAATTATCCAAGAGATCCAGTGGAGATTTGCGTTCTGCAGTAAATACCTTGCAGGCTCTTGTCGAAAATGGAGGAGAACTCACTGAAGAGGCTCTTGATTCAACTAGCCAAAAGGACAATACCAGCACTATATTCGACACTGTTACAAGGGTATTGAAAAGCAAGAATCCGGAACATGTAAAGCGTTCATTGTTTGAAAACAATGAGGATCCGACATTGGTTATGGAGTATATAGCTGAAAACATTCCAAGAGAATATGAAAGCAATAAGGAAGTCCAAAAAGCTTATGAAATGATTTCTCAAGCTGATTTATACTTTGGAAGAACTCGTTCCAGCCAATATTACGGTTACTGGAAATATGCATCAGACTTTATGGGTGTTGGTGTATCCGTATCCAAAAGGGACACATATAGAAAATTCAGTAAAGTTGTAAGTCCTATGGCATTTACTATGATGGGCAGAACCCGTGGTAAAAGAGCCTTAAGAGACCAAATAGCTTCTAAAATGGAAGAAAAGATGCATGTTTCACTTCAAGTGGCTTATACCATTTTCCCATACTTTGAGATAATGTTTGAAAATGATGAAGTCGCTTGGGAGATTTCAGACTTTTTAGAGCTTGAAGATGATGAGATCAAATTCTTCAGAAAGAAAAAGATTCCTAAATCTGTAATAAACAAGATGGAAAAGATCAAGGCAGAGATGAGGGAAGAAGAGAAAGAGGAATGGAGAAAAACCATTAAAGATGGAATATTCAGAGAGATTCCACCTCAAGAATTGGAAAATAATGAACCTGAATTCAATGAAGATGACATTGATGATATTGATTCTCATAAGAACAATACCGTAATAGATATCTTTGATGATTTTGATGATGATGAATTGGATGAAATAGCTAATGAATATTCATTAAGCAATGGTCCGAAATCAAAATTAAGAAAGAAGAAATCTAAAGAGGAATCTGAACCTAAAGAGGAAAAAGAGGAAAAACTTGATAAAGGACAAACTACCTTGTTTAGTTTCTAATAATTATATATTTTAAATTTAATTCATTTATGACTTAAATTTAAATAAAATTTAAATACTATAAGATTAATTATATAATTGAATAAAGTATTCAATAAAATAAAGGGGTTTTAATATGAAAGGAACTTGGAAACTTAAATTAAGATTATGGCTTTCCATGCTTGTAATGTTCGGTTTACTGTATGTTTTAATCATG
>JAGCLR010000112.1 GCA_017646885.1 Methanobrevibacter sp.
AAATCAATACTTTCTCAATGAGATCATCGGTTCTGGATTGATGCTGAATGTCATGCCCATTTTTGAATATTTATTCAAAGTGGAAATGACTGGTTTCAATTCCTTATAAACCTCATTGAACTGCTTTTCATCATCTAAATCCAATGCCAATAAGTTATCGATATTCTCATCAAAATACTTAGTATACTCAATTTGCTTATTTGTCATTAAAATTAGATCCCATAGCTTGTTTAATGACTTTCTATCATCATTCGCCTTTGAAGACTCTAAGTTAATCTCTTCATTCATGGATTTTGCTTCATCAATTAAATCTTTAGACTCTTCTATAACTTCATTATAAGGCCTTTCAGTGTTCATGATATAACGTGGCCCAACCACAGTAGGTTTGATCTTACGATTTTTAAAGGTCCTTCCAAAGATTTCGGTGAAGAATTCAGATGCATCCTTAGGTAAATATAACTCTGTATCATCAACAGCATATCTTTCTAAACCATTTAAGGCATTGGCCTTGATTTTTGTGTTGACTATCTTAACAGTTGAATATTCTTGAATATCCTCCCATTTGTCAATATAGCTTTTATCTTTTAAAGAGTCTTTTTTAGCCTTTGCTTCTGCTTCTTTTTTAAGTTCTTTTGAATCTTCCTTATTTTCTTTTGATGAAAAAATCCTCTTCAAACTACCAAAAATGGAATTTTTACTTGAATCTGTATCTTTTTTAGCGGGAACTTGATCTGGCTTCTTATTAAGAAGATTAAATCCACGAATAGGATATATTTCAATGTTAATTCCATGATGTTCCTTTTTGTCCAAGCTAAATATATGGAAATAAGTGGTGTTTTCATTCCCATAATTGATATGCCATGGATTGGTTTTGGATTCGCTGCTGATTTTTTCTGTGTAACGGCTTTTGTCATTTTTATTTTCAACTATTTCACAGAAACGGCCAATATCTCCAGCGGTCATTGCAATGGAAACTGAAATAGGTCCGTTTTTAATTGTATGATTGACAAAGGCGTTTATTCCATTGGTTCCAATCAATGTATATTTCAAATCGTTTTGGGAACAAATACTGTCAATTTCCTGTAGCAATTCAATTTGAATATCCTTTTCAGTTTTCATTTAGTTCCCCCCAATTAAATCATATTCCATTTCAGAACGGCTGATTCCTGTTTCATCTTCAACCTTTTGCCAAACCAAACCATTTCTAGTATTGACAATAGCTTTTTTGTAAAGTTCAATGGCTTCATCCTTTTGACCGCATTCTGACTTTGCCTTTGCTTGACTTGCCATTATCTCTCCATCAAAAGGATAAGTCTTCAATACATTTTCACAATACTCATCAATTGTTTTGAAATCTTCCTCTGCTTTTGCATTGTTTTCCATAATCCATAGCTTAGCACGATAGATATCCAATAAGTCAGGGTATTTAGATTCATATTTGTCAATGAGGGACTGAACAGATGCTTCATCCTTTTCATCATAACGAGCTATGGATAAGTCTCTACAGAAACTTACCATTTCATCTATCTCTATTAGCCTATCAGACAATTTTGCATCATTGCTTTTACGAAAGTTTAAATATCTATCAACCTTATAGTATTCTCCCTTTTCAACTAAAGAAGCTAATAATATCTCAA
>JAGCLR010000113.1 GCA_017646885.1 Methanobrevibacter sp.
AGAGGATGTCTGTGCATTCATTGTCTGCGCAGGAATGGAAGGAGCATTGCCTTCCGTTGTTGCAGGATTGGTTGATGTTCCTGTAATAGCTGTTCCAACATCTGTAGGTTATGGTGGTGGTGCAGACGGCAAGGCAGCATTGTATTCCATGTTGCAGTCTTGTGCTCCTGGTTTGTCTGTTGTCAATATTGATAATGGATTCGGTGCTGGAGTCTATGCATTGACAATTGCCAAAAACATTGCCAAAAGAGTAAGAATGTCTAAAGAATAATTTTTTTTTTTTTTTAATTGATTTTAAGATTGTATTGGTGTTTGCATTGATTTTTAGAGATTTCGATCCGGAGATTCATGATGTTTATAAGGTGGCTGAACTCATCTATGATGTTGATTATAGAACATTTAAGCATGTTTTCAAATCAAAGGAAGAAGGTGTTGAAGCCATTAAGAACAGATTGCTTTTGATTGATTTTGCTGATGGATCCGACGAGGATGAGAATGAATTGTTCTATGTCTTCTTTGATGATGAGGACACAGAGGAAAAGGAAATCATTGGAATGTTCAATGGAGGAAAAGGGGTTCAGCATTCTCTTTTTGGAGATATCAAAAATCAATTCAAGACCCTAAAGTTCTCTGAAGCATTAGGTCTTTCAAAAGTCTCTTTTATGGATAATTTCGTTTTGGTTGATGTTGAGGATGATGACTTTTACATTTGTGAATTGGCCATTTGCTCCAATCAAAGGGGAAAGGGCTATGGAACAGAAGCTTTAGATCAATTGATTCAGCTTGCAAAGGATTTGGATTGCAGAAGAGTGGTCTTGGATGCAGACTTTAGAAATGATGGTGCATTCAGGTTATACAGCTCTAAAGGATTTAAGATATTCAATAGAAAATCATTCGGTATTCCTGGTAAAAAAAGAGGGATGCGAAATATGGAGTTAATTCTTAAATAGCTGTTTTAAGCTATTATTTTTTTATTATTTTAATTTATTCGTAATTATTCAAACTAATTATTCTTTCATAAAAAAAGAAGATGATCATTGAAAGAATTATTTTCTTCTTCTTTCAAACTCTTCTAGAATTTCATCGAATTCCACTCCTTTGTATGCTAAAAGGAGCAATGTATGAAATATCAAGTCAACAGATTCATAAACCAAGTTCTCATCATTTTTAGAAGCGATGAGAGTTTCTCCACACTCTTCAGCTATTTTTTCAAGAATCTTATCCTCTGCCTTCTTGTCGCTGTCCTTCATAATGTTGGAGGTGTATGAGTCTATTGGTGAATCCCTACGACTTTCCAATACTTCATAAACATCTCTTAAAATCTTGTCATCTGCCATCAATTCACTTCCCTAAGCAATACTTAGTGTTTTTGCTGTGCATTTTTAATAGTTTCAGTTATTGCAATCAATGGATGTTGATCATCATCAATGATGGTTATGTCATTAAATGAATTCAATCCTTGTTTTTCAGCGGTTTTTTCCATACCTAACCTAATGTCCTTATGGAAATCCACTACATAGGAATCGATTTTATCCAATCCTAATTTTACAGAAGCCACTGCTCTGTGGTGACCGTCAACTAAAATGTACCTTTCTCCACTTTTAACTACAATGGTTGGTTCTGCCAATCCTTTTTCGAGCTCATAGGTTCTTCCTTGCAATTCATCTGCATAAACCCTATCCTGAGTAGGTCTTATTTTCTCTACAGGAACTTGCTCTCTAGTTAATGTGGTTTCAATGTCATAGAGTTTTTCCATGGTTTCCTTAAATGCATTGACTTTAGTTGGGGTTGATCTTTCAATATGTGACCTTACAATATCTGTGTTGGTCATGATTCCTTTCACATGTCTTTGCTTATCAACAACTGGAAGTCTTGAAATACCATGCCTGAACATCACTCTTGATGCATCGTTGATATGCATATCCTCTCTTGCAACGATTACATCAGTAGACATTATTCCGCTGACTTGATCAGTTACCCAATCCTTTAGCAACAAGTCGTAAGCAGTGATAATTCCAACGATTTGTCCGTTTTCATCAACAACTGGATAACCGTCGTGCTTTGTTTGCTTCATTAATTTAATAACATCATTATTGGGAGTATCATATTTTACTGTAAATACATCTTTTGTCATGTAGTCTCTTACTGTTGCCTTCTCTGTATCCATAATCCCCCTCCTATATTGTAATTAAATTTTAAATAATCATAAAGAGAATTTTGAAGAATGTTTATTCTTCAAGCAATTCTTTTAATATTTTTACAGTTTCTCTTGGGTCTGCTTTACCTTTGGTTAATCTCATTACTTGACCCATCAAGAAGTTCAATGCTCCTTTTTCACCGTTGTGGTAATCGTCAACAGCTTTAGGGTTTTCTTCAACTGCCTGTTTAGCTGCAGCTTGAACTTCATCATCTTTAACTACACCAATCAATCCTAACTCTTCAGCAATTTGCTTTGGAGTTTGCTTGTTGTTTGGCATTTGTTCAATGATTCTTTGACCTGCTTTGGTGGTGATTTCCTTGTTTAAGAGCATGTTCAAGAATTCAATCAAGTCATCAGCCAAGATTCCACTTTCTGCAAAGTCAAGCTTATTGTAAGTCAATACCCTTTTAAGTTCATCTCTCATCCATTTAGCTGCGAATTTAGGGTCAACTTCTTTAGCCACTTCTTCGTAGCATTGAGCTAAATCAAGTTCTGAGGTAAGCACTTTTGCAGATTCCTCATCGATTCCGTATTCAGCAACAAATCTTTTCACTTTGTTGTGTGGTGCTTCAGGCATCACATCAAGAACCTTGTTGATTTGGTCATCGCTGATTTTCATCGGTGGCAAGTCAGGGTCTGGGATGAATCTGTAGTCATCTGCATTTTCCTTATCCCTCATTGAAACGGTAATCATTTGTGATTCTAAGAAAGCTCTGGTTTCCTGTTTGACTTCACGGCCTCTTTTCAAGAGATTTTTCTGTCTGATAACTTCGAAGTTCAATGCCTTGTATGCACCTTTAATGGAGTTGATGTTTTTCATTTCCACTCTGTTTCCACCATTGATGGAAACGTTTACATCCGCTCTCATAGTACCTTCTCCACGAGCTCCTCCACTGTATTCCAATACTCTGATAAGCTCTTTCAAGAAGTTACGTGCTTCTTCAGGGGAGTGCATATCCGGTTCAGTTACGATTTCGATAAGTGGAATTCCAGAACGGTTGAAGTCTACAATACCTCTATCAGGTTTGAATTGTCCAGGATCCTCTTCCATGTGAATTTCTCTGATTCTTACACCATTCAATTCACCTTCGTAACCTATTGGCACGGAAGTTTTCTGATATCCGCAAGGCAAGTCAGGATAATCGTAGTGTTTTCTCATGAAATAAGTAAAGTTCTTGTCAATTTTACAGTTAAGCATCAATGAAATCATTAAAGCGTTTTCTATAGCTTTTTCATTGGTTGGAAATGGTTTAGCACCTGGTTGGTTTAAACATACTGGGCAAACGTTTGTGTTTGCTGGTGCTTCTTGATAGTTTGTTGGACAGTTACAGAATAACTTTGAATCGGTTTCAAGTTGTACGTGAATTTCAAGTCCACACATCATATTTACGTCTATATTAATCCCTCCAAGGATTTTTAAAAATTATATTATTGTTTTTTTAATTAAATAAGAATAAGTAGTTAATAGAAATAATCAGTTAACTTAGGAAAAGTCATGTTAAAAAGTTATGTTAATTAACTATAAATTCATATTATGTTAATTTATGTACTATTATATTTATAAAGATTTTCTTTATATAAAATATTAGATATTAAAGAATTAAAAAAATAGGAATTATTTATATTTGTTTTTCAAGGAATCCTTAATGTATCTTTTGATGTATTGATCTAATTCTGGACTGATTTCACTTTTTTCCGGACCTAATTTGCTTTTGTCTGTAAATGTTCCCTTAAGGGTTCTTCCAGTCCATTTAACCTCTTCCTCAACTCTTTTACCATATTTTGTTCCAAACATCTTAAAGAGTGGAAATTTGGTGATTCCATTAGCTCCACTTAGGATAAGAATTCCTATATTCGCCAAGTTGTCAGTCCATGTTCCGCAGATAATTTCCAAGTCTGGGAATTCGAGCCTTATTGTAGAGACTACCTTAGCATAGTATAATGATGCTGGCTGGGAGCTGTTTGCATATATAGTTTCTGGATGAGGATTCAGTGAATAAAAGATCACTCTATCAATCTTATGCTCTCTGATGTAGTCCTTAAGGTATTCCACATCTTCAAAGCTTTCTCCAAGGCCTAAGATTATTGTAATTGCTTTCTTAAATCCTAAATCTCCTGCCTTATCCAACATTTCACTTATTTGGTCCAATGGCTTGCTTGGGCAAACGGTCTTTTGGAACTCTGGATTTGCAGCTTCAACAGCTCCTGTGATTCCTTTTATCTCAGAGCCATATTCCTCCAATTCAGAAGTGATTCCAGTGTTCAGCCAAACTCCATCGCCGGTAATTGAGTGAATGTTTTCAGCTATTGACTTGATTTCTGAGGTAGTGAATGATTTATATCCTCCAGATAGGAATTCAATATTCCATCCAAGCCTACTGCACATTTCAGCTTCTGCCAATATGTTATTCACTCTACGTTTTGCTTTGGTGGGGTCCTTGATTTTGTTTTTTTGAGTGCTCATGTAGCAGAATTTGCAGTCTCCCTTGTCACACCACCATGATAAAAAAACAGCTCTTTCTAAGCTTATTTCAGTATATCCCTTCTTTAAGCTAAGATTATTTGCTTTGGTGATTAATTCAAGTGTTTCAGTGCTGTTTATATTATTCATGGTTTCGCCTTTTTTCTTTCCTTTCTTTAATAATTTATATTATATTCTAATATATTAAATTTTGTAGATAAACTCTTATATGGTATTATTTCAAATTTTTTTTATAGAAACATTTATATACTATGTTAATCAACATATTAGTACTGTATTATTCAGTATGTATTTTTTAAAACTATGATTTGCAAGCATGGGTTGTTTTTGCCGTCGTAGCTCAGTAGGTAGAGCGTTCGGCTGTTAACCGATTGGTCACAGGTTCGAGCCCTGTCGACGGCGCTTTTGGGCCCATAGCTTAGCCAGGTAGAGCGCTCGGCTCATAACCGGGATGTCATGGGTTCGAATCCCATTGGGCCCATTGTATAATCTAGTTTTATTGCATTCGTTTTTATGCTCCGATGGTGTAGTCCGGCCAATCATTTCGGCCTTTCGAGCCGAAGACTCGGGTTCGAATCCCGGTCGGAGCATTTTTTATATTTGAAAGATATTTGGGAATCTCCTTCCCTCTCTTTGTAGCGGGGGTGTCCGAGCGGCCAAAGGAGACAGGCTTAGGACCTGTTGACGCAGGTCTACCAGGGTTCGAATCCCTGCTCCCGCATAATCTTTATTTTTTAATTTTATTCCTATTTGGTATTCATTTGCCGG
>JAGCLR010000114.1 GCA_017646885.1 Methanobrevibacter sp.
AAATTGAGTATATGATTAAAAACCCTACTGAAGATTCTATTGAGGATTTAGAATGGGAAGCATATAATGAAGCAGCTTATAAATATGCTATGGATATGACAATCAAAGAAACTAATCAAGCTGTTGAAGGTATGTATCATAACCTTAATACTTTACAGTCAAGAAGTGGAAATCAGTTACCATTTACTTCTATCAACTATGGTACTTGTACTTTACCAGAAGGTAGAATGGTAATCAGAGCTTTATTAGAAGGTTCTATTAAAGGAACTGGTAAATTAAGAAAAACTTCTATTTTCCCTTGTGGAATCTTCCAAGTTATGAAGGGAGTGAATAAGGAGCCAGGTACTCCAAATTATGATTTATTCCAACTTGCTCTTAAATCTACCGCAACCAGATTATATCCAAACTACGCAAATGTTGATTGGAGCGGTAATGCCGGATATGATAGAAATGATCCTAGTACATATTTCGCAACTATGGGTTGTAGAACAGCTAATGGTTGGGATATCAATGGTCTAGGTCAGCAGAAAGATGGTAGAGGAAATATTTGTCCAGTTACTATCATTCTTCCAACATTAGCAATGCAAGCTGTTGAATTAGCTGATAACTTCTCAGAAGATTATCAAATGGAACATCCAAACTTAGAAGTAGAAATCTTTATGGAAAGATTAGATAATAAGATTAATGAAGCAAAAGATATGCTTATCGAAAGATTTGAATATATCTGCGCGCAACCAGCAGCTGCTGCTAAGTTTATGTACGAAAATAATATTATGGCTGGATACGATGGTAAAGATATTCGCTCAGCACTTAAACATGGTACTCTTGCTCTGGGTCAGTTAGGACTAGCAGAGACACTTCAAATTTTAATTGGTTGTGACCATACAGAAGAAAAAGGTATGGAATTGGCAAAAAGAATTGAAGAATTGTTTAAAAAGAGATGTGCTGAATTTAAAGAACAGTATAAATTAAACTTTGGTGTTTATTATACTCCTGCTGAAAACTTATGCTACACAGCTATGAAGAAATTCCAGAAGATGTATGGAGTTATTCCAAACGTTTCTGATAGAGAATTCTTTACTAATAGTATGCACGTTCCAGTGTGGAGAGAAATGTCTCCATTTGAAAAGATTGATATTGAATCTCAATTAACTGGCTATTCATCTGCGGGATGTATTACATATGTAGAATTAGATTCAGGCATTAAAAACAATCTTGAAGGATTAGAATTACTTGTTAACTATGCTATGGATAAAGACATTCCATATTTCGCAGTAAATGTTCCAAACGATAGTTGTATGGACTGTGGATTTACAGATGAAATTAATGATGAATGTCCTATGTGTGGCGGTGATGAAATTCAAAGACTGCGCAGAGTAACTGGATATTTAACAGGTGATTATAAAACTGCTTTCAATAAAGGAAAACAACAAGAAACTGAAATGAGAGTGAAACATAGATAAGGTCATTAAAAATTTACTCCGTAGACTTTACTACGGAGTAAATAACCAAGGAGGAAATTACAATGCAGTACAGTGGAATTATATATAATGATTTTTCTGCGGCTCCCGGTGTAAGCGTCACATTTTTCACACAAGGCTGTCCTCACAGATGTCAAGGATGTCACAACCCAGAAACATGGGACTTTGAAGGCGGGAAAGAATTTACTCCTGACCTCATCGATAAGATCTGCGAGGCGCTCACCGCAAACGGAATCCAAAGAAATTTTTGTCTTATGGGTGGTGAGCCACTCTGTCAGGAAAATATATTTTTATCAAACCTAATTATAAAATCAATAAAGGAAAGATTGCCGCAGGTAAAAGTTTATGTCTGGACAGGATATGTATATGAAGAATTACTTCATAACAATAATAAACATATTCAAATGCTATTGGATGCCACAGATGTTTTAATTGACGGCCCATATGTAGAAGCAATGAAAGACTTGACTTTACCAATGCGAGGTAGTTCAAATCAACGCGTTATAGATTTGACTAATTTTAGAAAAAATGATATAATTAAAGAAAATGAGTAAGGAGATAAAATCGTGGATACAAAGAATTTAGAAGTAGGTCAAATCGTTAAAGATGAAGACAATAAAGTTTATATCTTTGATGGTGATGATTTAAAAGAAGTTAAAGGAGATTTAAATCTCTCTTTATATGAAATGAATAGACAAATTATTTCTCAGTTGCCTACATATGGCGAAGAGCAAATTGAAACAGCAAAAGATACTATTGTGGAATATGTAACAGACCATAATCACAAAGATGAATATTATATGTTATTGTGCCACGAATTAAAATATTTTACAGTTTTTGTAAGACATTCTAATCCAAAAGAAAATATTGAAGATGCTTTATTAGATTGTTTAAGTTACGTTGGTGAAATTAAAAGTATTGAAAGATCAGCTGATGAATTAGCTCTTGAAATTTGGGTAACTGTTGATGGAGAAGCATATGTAATGTATTTCTTTGACTATGGAAGGGGAATTGTATTATGCCAATAATTTTTTGTAGATTTAATTTAGGAGATTTAAGACAATCAGTTTATTTAGTTCAAGGAGAGCAAATGGAATTTTTAGGAGAAATTGAAACAGAATCTCTTCCAAACTTTATCGCTTTCCATTGCGATACTCACAAAACTACTAAACTGACTTTAAGTGGACCAACAGAATATGTTGAACACATTGGATATGAAGTAAGAAGAAACGCTCATGCGAACTTTGGTTTAAATGATTTAGATATTGAATATATAAACGAATAAGAAAGGAATTAACGAGTATGAAATATTTAATTGCGACACAAGAAGTATATAGAGTAGGAACAGTAGAAGAAGTAGAAAGACTACATGAAGAATTAAAGAATGACCCAACTTTCACTTTGGGAGCATTTAGTTATAAATATAAATGTCAAAAGCAGAAAGGTGAAATCATTGATGAGTGGCAGCAAGTTACTGTTAAGAAATTATTTAATGAAGAAAAAGATCCTTGCACTAATGTGGAAGTAAGTTACGAGGTGTGTTAATGTATTTTGAAAAAGTATCAAGATTTGAAAATGAAGATTTAAAAATGCCTGAGCGCAAAACTGCGCTTTCAGCTGGTTATGATATGTATGTTGCGGAAGATATTATTATCCCTCCATATGATGAGCTATTTACTAAAATGTTAGAACATGATATTAAAAACCCAGTAGACGTGTTCGCAGACTTTTTAGCGGGAGATGTCTCAACTTTGGATATGGAACCAAAAACTTTGGAAGAGCTTGCCGCAATTACTAAACAATTAAAAACAAAACCAACTTTGGTATCTACTGGTATGAAATGTAAATTAGACCCAGGAACTTATTTAGCTTTAACAGTTAGAAGTTCTTGTCCTCTAAAACATTGGATTATGCTGGGCAACTCAGTTGGAATTATCGACGCAGATTATTATAATAATCCAGACAATGAAGGAGAAATCTTCTTCCAGGTTTATAATATGTCACCATTCCCAATTCAATTAAAGAAAGGCGATGGAATTGGACAGGGAATTATTTCCCCATATTTTATCACAGAAGATGACAAGGCTTCTGGTAAAAGA
>JAGCLR010000115.1 GCA_017646885.1 Methanobrevibacter sp.
ATCAATTCCTTGATATACATTACAAGACGTGTCCAAGTCTTTTTAGCAATATGGGACAATTTAGGCCATCTTAAAGGAGGCAATTCCATAAAGAAACTTGGCTGTGCACCTGGAACAAATCTTTTTGCAAGGAACCCTATGACAACAAAGTTGAATACGATTACCGCTAACCAAATCCAAATGGATTTTGGACGTTGGGATAAGAGAGCCATAATCACTCCCAATTGTGCAGAACAAGGAATTGTCAATGCCATAAGCATTGTAGCAATGTTTCTCTCCCTTCTTGTTTCCAATGTTCTTGTCACCATTGTAGCCATACTTCCACAGCCAACTGCAAGTACAAATGGAATAACGCTTCTTCCACTCAATCCAATCTTCTTGAATCCGTTATCCACAAGCAATGCAAGCCTTGGAAGGTATCCGCTGTCTTCCAATATTGAAAATACTATGAAGAAAAGGGATACAATAGGCAAGATAATACCAAAACCATAGGTTAAACCAAGGGTAACTATACCGTATTCACCAACAAAGAGGTTTTGAATAGGTACCCAAGGGATATACTGAACAACAACAGAAGTTACTGCAGGGTTAATGTACTGACCAAAAATAGTGTTTTCCAAGAAGTCTACAAGGATTCCTGCACCAAGCACCCCTACTATCAGATAAAGTCCAAAGTAAAGGACACATGCAAGTATGATAAGTCCATAGATTGGGTGAATCATTATTCTGCTTAATTTTTCACCTAAACTATCCTTTTCTTGAACATTTACACTATCTATTGTTGTGTAATTTGATTTGATGTGTTTAGCATAATCAGCAAGCCTAAGCTTAGTCAAATACTTGACAGGTTGGTCAAATTTAGCTTTTTGAGCATCAATAACCTTAGATAATACAGCATAATCATCCTTCTCTTTTACAAGGTTTTCACTGTCCTCATCACCTTCAAGAAGAGAGATAGCCAAATATCTTTTAGATACAGGATAAGATCCTTTGATGTTATTCTTTATCTCAGAAATAGCTATTTCAATAGCTCTTCCATAATCTACATCCAACAATGTTTTTGATTCGCTTAATAACTGGTTTTCAATTGAATCATAGTTTACAATTGTATGCTTCAACTCATCCAATCCCCTGTTTTCTGCAGCTGCAGTCAATACAATAGGGATTCCAAGTTCATGGGACAAGCTTTCAGCATCAATGCTTGCTCCAATCTTTTCAAGCTCATCCATCATGTTCAAGACTAAAATAACATCTTTTCCTGCATCAATCAACTGCAATGTAAGGTCAATTGACTTTTCAATGTTTTTAGCGTCAACAACATGAACCATCAAGTCAAACTGTTCATCCAATACCAATAATTTAGCTACTCTTTCCTCTTCTGTGATGGTATTAAGATCATAAAGTCCTGGAGGGTCTGTTATGTGGACTGTCTTATCTTCATAGGTGAAATTACCTTCATCAATATCTACAGTGGTTCCAGGATAATTGGAAACCATTGCAGTCATACCAGTCAATTTATTGAATGTTAAACTCTTCCCTACATTAGGACTTCCTATTAAAAGAACGTTTTTGTAGTATGAATTATCATTATTGATTGATTTTCCATCCTCTGAATCAATCCTAGAATTATTTTCATTCACCATTTTATCTTCTCAAAATTGAATAAAATACTTAAATTCTTTGCTAAAACTAATAAAATCTGATAATATGAATAAAACTCGAGATATAAATCTATTTTATCTCTTCTTTGATAATGTATAATATGTAAAAATTTATTTGATAATAGTTTTACAAGAAATTAGGTATACCTAAATAATACTTTTATTTCCTAATTATATAAATATTTCTATAAAAAGTATTATGACATGTAAATGATTTGTAAA
>JAGCLR010000116.1 GCA_017646885.1 Methanobrevibacter sp.
TAGTCGCTTTGAGGATACAGGCAAGAAAATAAATGAAGAAGCAGCCAACCTGATTGTTGAACTTGTCGATAATCACCCTTACTACGCACAGCAGTTGGCGCAGCAGTCGTGGTTAAGAACAAAGGATGTGTGTACCATTGAAATTGTCCGCGAGGCACACGCCGCATTGGTAGAGCAGTTGAGTTTGTTGTTTGTAACGATTACCGAGACATTGACAACGCAGCAACTTAACTATCTTAAAGCTCTTATTGCAGGCGAAAAGGCAATCAGTTCTACCGATGTGATGCACCGCTACCAAATATCTTCTACCACCTCAATTGCTCGCTCAAAAGCGGCTCTTATCAAGAATGATATTTTGGATAACAAAGCAGGAGAAATCTCATTCCAAGATCCGATTTATGCCTATTGGTTGAAGACTGAATATTTTGCAAAGTAAAGTATTATAATGCTTATTAGTCAATAAAAATCATTGCTAATCATTACAGATTATCGCAAGTGAAAGCATATCTTTGCATTAGAAGTTATTTGGAACGCAAATGCGGCAAGAGGCTGAATATATATCACTTCATTTTTGGTTTCTACCGAAACTTGAAAAGCACTTTGCTTAGTAAGAATAACATCTATTGCTATTTCATCAGAAGCAATCACGACAATCCAGACTTATTGTCGGAAAAACTATATTCCACAAGCGTTTTGTTGCGATACCATATTATTCAATAATCCAAACATTCCCATTGAAAGGCTCAAATATCACTACCACCATAAGACTTTATGTCCGAAGATGTATGTTTTGTGATGCTCGATATGGAACGCAATGGTATTGTAATAATGCCCAAAATGGGTTAAAGGGGGAATTACATTATTGTATTTTTACTATTGTCACTATGTATAATTTGAAAAGTATTAAAGATTACATTAATGAGAAAATTATTCAAGTTCTTAAAGAAAAGTTGAATAAACTCATCAAAGATAAAAATCAAATAAATTCTCTAAATATTGGACAATCATATGTAGATAGATATGATGTAGATATGAAATCCTCTTTAGGCTCAGGAGGAGCTGCTAAAGTCTTTAGATGCAAGCGTAAAAGTGATGGAGAAGAATTCGCCATAAAAATTCTTGATAAAAATAGTAAAGATAAAATATCGCGATTCAAAGATGAAATTAAAGTGATGAGATATTGCGCAAAAAAAGGAATAGAGGGGGTGATGCCAATAATAGATTATAATATTGATGAAAGTTGGTACGTTATGCCTGTAGCAAGAAGCATAAGTGACGAGATTAGGGTTTGGAAGAAAAAGATAGAAGAAGCTGTTCCGAAGGGAATGTATAAAGATGGTATTGTAAAATCTGCAGTTGAAGCATTTCGCAATTTCGCTATAACTTTATCGAAAGTTCATAAGTTGGGTTATACTCATCGAGACATTAAACCCCAAAATTTATATCGATTAGGCGATAATTTTTTAATTGGAGACTTCGGTATTGTAGATATCCCAGATAGCAATCATAAAACAAAGAAAGGTGATAAATTGGGAGCTTGGAATACTATAGCCCCAGAGGTGTTAAGGGATGCAAGTAAAGCTACGACAGCTGCAGATGTATACTCTTTGGCTAAGTCATTATGGATGTATTTAGCCTCCAATGAAGATGGATTTGATGGAAGATATGATGTTGAATATAGTTCTATCAGCCTTCATGATATTCAGCAGTATAGGGGTAAATATCTTGTAGAAATTGATGATTTGCTTCATGATGCTACACAAGAACAACCGAGGAAACGACCAAATATGGATGATTTGATTGCAGCCTTAGATTCCTGGGAAAAATCTGATAGGGATTTACGTCTAAGAAATATAAAAGAATGGGATTTCATATATAAAATTCTTTTTAGAGGCATGAAACCGGCTCATACTGTCCTTACAGAAAGAGAAGATATTGTAAAGACTCTAAATGCTTTGTCAAGATATGGCGTATTGAATTATTCCATGTTGCCTTCTAGAGGCGGTCTAAAGCTGGAAGGAGCGAGCATTGCACCTGAAGAAGGGTGTATTTATCTGGACTACCAATTTACTTTTATTTGTAAGCCAAAACGTTTAGTAATCAGAAGTTTTATTGGAGATGAATTGTGGAATTATTTCTATCTTGAATTTGATAAACTTCCTTTTATTTTTGAAGATCGAATTAGTGAAGAATTGATTGAAGATAAGCCGGCTCATTACATCGATGCTAAGAATTGGAACTATCGAGTATATGATTATGACACAGGCGAACCATTACCTATTGATGCAAAACGTGTTGAAAGGTATTGTCATGGAGCTATAGTCTTTGTCGCTAAGCGTAGTTTTTATAACTCAATAAGTCAAACAGCTGACGGAAGACATGCCGATTGCTCCGAAGAGGACTTCTATTCTTACATTTGCTCAATGCGTAATGATTATTATTCAATTTTATGCAAAGAAGATATTACACTTATACGAAACAAGTATTCTCAAAATCCTTTCAAACTGGATAGTTCATTGGGTATGGATTTGCCTGAAATAGACACCTCGCATGATCTAGAATTAATCAAAAGCCATTATAACGAAATTGATTTCTCGGATCTACTAGTTGAAAAATCGGAAGCATCTGTAAAATATTGCTTTAAACTCAATTTAATGGAAACTAGAGGATTGTTTGATGATTTTTCTATGAATTATTTCCTATGCAAAGATGGTCGAGTGAAAAAAATAAAAAATGACTCTGAAGAGATATACTATATTTACGGAAGAGAGAATGCAATTAATCTTAATAAAAGGCTGCGCAAAAGACTTGAAGAGTATAGTAATGCAAACGGACAAGAGTATTATACTTTAGATGCATATTTTTATCCAGATTTATTTTTGGTAGAAGTCCCTAAGCATATCTTTAATTACAAAGAATTAAAAGATGCAGTTATGGTAGCAGATGACCGACACGATAATTACGTCGTTATCAATGAGTCTGGTTATGTTGAAGTTGTTGAAGATGATTATGAGTTTTATCCAGTCAGAAGTGGAATATTAACCTCATACAACGGGTATGTCGGAAAGTATTCTGATGGCATATTCGCGAAAAAATTTACTACAACCTTTTTGGCACTTTGGCTAACATATTTAGAGACAAAGAAGGGAATAACAAGCGGTACAGATACAAAGTACGAGCAACTGTCCTCAAAGGAAATTAAAGATTTAATAAAGGGGATTATTAATAGTTAATACATTAAATACCAATTGCTAATATAAACAAACTACCTTCATAAATCATGTCCTCATATGGCAAAAATGAGTACTATTGCTATAGGTACGAAGTCGAGAAAATATAGGATACTAATCAGATGGAGGAATACAATTATATTAGGGGCGCCTATCAGAGCCACCTTTGAAAGTCCTTCTATAATGATTACATATAAAAGTCTTATGATATAAATACGCAGTAAATGATTTTATTTAAAATCATAACAGAGATTTTATTACTTGTTTTAGAGAAAAAGCAATTCATTTCATAATTTCTATTGACTATCATTGCCCATTATCGACTAAATTCAGTATCTTTGCATTAGAAATCATTTGGAACGCAAATGCGGTAAGAGGTTGAATATAAATCACTTCAATTTGGTTTCTACCGAAACTTGAAAATGAATTTGAAAAGCGCGGTACAACACGTATATCGAAATCGTTGATTTTCAGCACGATGAATTTGTGAGTATTTTCCGTGTCATTGCGAAAATGTGAGTTGTACCGATTAAAAGGCTAAAACGCTTTCAATCAATAGTGTAAATGTGTTGCATCGGGAAGTAACTAACGCCCTCTAATGCACACTAACAAACGCTAACGCCTACAAATAGCAACAGAAATTCCCACAAAAATAGACGAATAAATCCCGAAAGTTCGACTCGACTTTCGGGATTTTTCTATGCATTAATGTCTTCAACAAAAATATCTAGCCAAGTTTGCAACGATGTGCAATGGAGCGCAATGGAGCGCAACGAGCTGCAATAACAGGGCGAAGAGAATTGTACTTTCTACTAAAAAGGCATTGGTTGTCGGAGGTGAAAGTCGTTCACAACTTTTTTTTGCAAAA
>JAGCLR010000117.1 GCA_017646885.1 Methanobrevibacter sp.
ACAAGACTACTGATGATTTAGTAGCTATTGCTGATGAATCCATTGGAAAAGAAGTAACTGAAAAGCAATTGGCAGAAATTTTATCCATGGGTGAGAGAACCAGCATTAGAGTATTTTCATCAGTCTTGGAATCCTTAGGAGTAAAATCCGAATACATAGATCCAAGTCATGATTTATGGCCTGTAATAACTGATGACAATTATGGAAAAGCTCAAATTGACTTTGAAAGAACTGAAGAGCAATCTCAAGGACTTTTAGAACTTTTAGAGCAAGGCATCATTCCAGTCATCTGTGGATTCTTAGGAAGAACTGAAAATGGAGAAGTAACCACCTTGGGAAGAGGTGGAAGTGATGTAACAGCATTCCTATTAGGTCATTGCTTAAATGCAGATGATGTGATTATCGTTACTGATGTAGACGGAGTCATGTCCACTGATCCAAGAAAAATCAATGAAGCTGAAAAGTTAGATTACATCTCTGTTGAAGAGATGAGAGATTTAGCTACTCACGGAGCTCAAGTTTTACACCCTCATGCTTTAAGATTTAAAGATCCTGAAATAAAAGCAAAAATCATTAGCTTTGAAAAAGGTGATTTATCCGACCCTGGAACCGAGATTGTCGGTCCCTTTGAAGATTCCATGAACAAATCAGTATGTTTGCATCCTGAACCTATCTCAGTGGTGGCTTTGGTTGGAGAAGATTTGCTTAATCAAATAGGTCTCCTTGCAAAAATGACCACTTTGGTAGCGGAAGCCAACATCAACATCTATGGTATTTCTGCAGGTCAAAATTCAATTACCTTATTCTTGGATAAATGTGATGCTGATGAAGCATACCGCTTATTGCACAATTTAGTCATTGCTGAAGACAGTTTAAGTTCAATATCCTTAGGTAGAGACATTGCTATGTTAACCATGATTAATCCGGACTTTATTGAAACTCCTGGAGTAATCACTGAAATTACCAATCCACTTAAGGAAGCACACATAAACATTGTCGAAATCTCATCTTCTCAAACTGCTATCGTCTTATTTATTAACTGGGAAGATGGTAAGGTAGCATACGACTTAATAAAGGGAGTTTTATAACTCTCGCTTTTATTATTTTTACCCAATAAAGAAGTGTTTACTTTTATTTTCATTAAAGAGAAGTAAAATCTTCTGTTCGTTTTTTATTGTAATTAATTTTTATTTACAATCCTCAAATTTCGTAAAATTTTTGGTTTTTATGAATACGAACTTTAGTAGATTAAGTATTTAAAATTAATATGATTTTTTAAAAATTAAAATGAAGAAATTTAAAAGTTAAATTAGATTTATTGAATAATCGATATAAAACAATTTAAAATAATTATATAGTAAAAAGGTGTTTTTTATGCGTTTTGAAGGAACTGCTGTTGCTATGGTTACTCCTATGCATGAGGATGGAACCGTAGATGAAGAAGGATACAGACAAAATATTAACTGGTTGATTGACAATGATGTAGACGGTTTGGTTGCTGTAGGTACTACTGGAGAATCCGCTACTTTAACCCATGAGGAACATAGAAGAGTTCTTGACATCATGATTGATGAAGTGGATGGCAGAGTCACTACCATTGCAGGAACCGGAAGTAATGCTACTACTGAAGCATTGGACTTAACTAAATATGCAGATGATGCTGGAGCAGACATGGCTCTTTTAATCACTCCATATTACAACAAACCTCAACAACATGGTGTCATTGAACATTACACCCAAATTGCAAATGCAGTGGACATTGACTTGATCACTTACAATGTTCCATCCCGTACCAGTTTGGATATGGCTCCAGAAACCATTGTAGAGCTTGCAAAAGTGGACAACATCACTGCTTTGAAAGAAGCTTCCTCTGATGTGGACAAAGTATCCAAAACCATGAAATTATTAAGAGATGAAGGATTGGAAGACGATATCGTAATATTGTCTGGTAGTGACGAATTGACCCTTCCTTTAATGTCTGTTGGTGCAAGAGGTGTAGTAAGTGCATCTGCAAACATCGACCCAAGAACCATGGTTCAAATGGTA
>JAGCLR010000118.1 GCA_017646885.1 Methanobrevibacter sp.
AAGGAAAAAACATGATTAACACTGATGAGTATGCTAAACTAATCAATAAGGCAAATCCAAAATTCGTCGAAGTCAAGGCATACATGTTTGTAGGATCTTCCAGAAAAAGATTAAGTCTTGACAATATGCCATCACATCAGGATGTTCGTGATTTTGCACAGGAAATAGCTGATAAAACAGGACGAGAACTAACAAAAGAAGCTGAAGTTAGTAGAGTTGTTTTATTAGAATAAAAAAGATTAAAACTATTTTTAAAAATTAAAAAATTAAAAAATGTAAAAAAAGTAAAAATTAGTTATTAATATTAACTAAAAAAAATAAAAAAAGTAAAAAAAGTAGAAAAATAAAAAAGTAAAAGAAGAAAATTATTTACCTGCTTCTTTTGCTTTAATTTCTTCACACATTTCAACTGCTTTTTTAGCAGCTTCTTCTAATGAGATTTCATAAGGAATGCCTGCTTCTTCAAGTAATCTTTGACCTTCCTCTTCATTTGTACCAGTAAGTCGTGTAACAATGTTTACATCCCATTTATTATCTTCTAAAGCTGCAATTACACCTCTTGCAACATCATCCGCTCTGGTAATACCACCTAAAACATTAAGGAATACCACTTTTACAGGAGGATAATTTAAAACCAAGTTCAAAGCTTTTTTAATGGATTCATCAGATGCTCCACCACCGATATCCAAGAAAGTTGCAGGTTTTCCACCGAATAAGGTAACCATATCCATACCTGTTAAGGTCAATCCTGCACCATTTCCGATTACAGCAATGTCACCATCAAGCTTTACAAATGCAAAGTCCTTTTTCTTGAATCTGTTTTGCCTTACTTGATCTTGATGACGGAATAAAGCATCATTTTCAATTTCCAATTTTGCATCAGCTGCAATCAAACCGTCATCAGTTAAGATAAGAGGGTTGATTTCAGCAACTTCAGCATCATATTTATCATAAACATTATAGAGTTTCCAGATGATGTCTCCGATTTTAGACACTAAATCAGAACCTACACCCATTTTACGAGCTATTTCACGAGCTTCATAAGGCAAGAACTCTTTTAATGGATTTACATTATATCTGATAATCTTTTCAGGTGAGGTCTTAGCCAATTCCTCGATTTCCACTCCACCTTCAGCACTTGCCATGATAATTGGAGTTCTGTTAGCTCTGTCATTTGAAACACTTAAGAAAAATTCTCTTTGAATATTTGCTTTTTCTTCAATGAGCAAGTGTTTTACTTTTTCACCTTTAATCTCTAACTTCAATAACTCATTTGCTATTTGAAATGCTTCACCAGGGTTGTCTGCAAACTTAATACCTCCTGCTTTACCTCTTCCACCAACTAAAACTTGAGATTTGAGTACAATAGGTCTGCCACGTTCAGTAGCGACTTCCATTGCCTCTTCAGGAGAGTATACAACATGCCCTTCTAAGATTTTAATTCCTTCACTTTCAAAAACTTTTTTTGCACTATGTTCAAAAAACTTCATTTTTCTCACTCGTATTTAATAAGCATGAAAATTAGTATGAATTTTAAAAATACTTATGAATATTAAAAATAATTATAAAGATTAAGTCCTATCTAATTAATCCCATCTAATTAATCAAGTTAATAGAACTATTTATTTTTTAATCACAATATAATATGTTATTTCTTATTATTAAAATTAATTATTAAAAAAATTATAAAAATTCAGTGAAATCTTGGAAAATGTCCATTTTTTTACTGAATTATATTTCCACAATTCTTAAATAATTGGTTCTTCTTGCCTTACCTAATGGGAATCCTCCAGTAACCACTATCAAGTCCCCATCATCCAAGTTAAATTCACTTTTGGCTATTTCCCTTGCACTTTCAATCATTTCATCAGTATCTTCATAGATATCTGTTATTATAGGTTTGACTCCGAAGTTCAAAACAACTTTCTCTGCAATGTGGCTAGATGGACAGCAAGCTAATATTATGGCATTTGGTCTCAAATTACTGATCTTCCTCGCTGTAAAGCCTGTCATGGTTGTTGTGACTATCAATTTAATGTCACTGTATTCAACAGCATCGACAACCAGTTTAGCAATGGTATCGCTAACCCCAATTATCCCCTTGTAGGAGACATGCTTTGTATAATCGATAGTTGATTCCACATATTTGCATACCTTGCTCATGATTTCAACTGACTGTACTGGGTACTTTCCAATAGTTGTTTCTCCAGACAACATCACGCAATCAGTTCCATCCAATACAGCATTAGCCACATCTGAAACCTCTGCCCTTGAAGGTCTAGGATTCTCATACATGGAAGCAAGCATTTCAGTAGCAACAATCGCAAACTTGCCCTTTTCACGGCATTTTCTGATAATGCTCTTTTGGAGCATCGGCAGCTTTTCCATTGGGACTTCCACGCCCAAATCTCCTCGAGCCACCATAATTCCATCAGATGCCTTAATTATTTCATCTATATTCTCTATTCCCATACGGCTTTCAATTTTTGAAATGATACGTGCATCTCCACCCGCTTCCTTAATTATTTTACGGGCAGCAATTACATCAAATCTATTGTTTACAAAAGATAAGGCCAAATAATCACAGGCATTTCTTGCTGCAAAAGCAATGTCATTCTTATCTGCTTCACTGATGAAATCCAATTTCAAATCGACCCCAGGGACATTGATTGTCTTGTTGTTTTGGATTTTTCCATCCCCTAATGCCTTCAATACAACGAAATCATCTTCCTTGCCTATGACTTCCAATTCAAGCAAAGCATTGTCTATAAGGACCTTGTCACCCACTTCTATAAAGTCAATAGCTTCGCTATGATTAACTCCAAATTCCTTTTCATCACCCTGTATGCAAGTCTTGCTCATATTGATGGTATCTCCCTCTTTAAGACTTACACCTCCGTCCTTAAATTTCAAAGTCCTAAACTCAGGCCCCTTGGTATCATACATAACTGCAACAGGAACATTGCACTCTTTACGTACTTTTCTGATGACATCTAAAGTTTTCAAAATGTCTTCATGTGTAGCATGACTAAGATTAATACGTGCACAATCCATACCTTCATTAACCATTTCACTCATAACTTCCACTGAATCAGAAGCTGGACCTACACTACAAATAATTTTTGTCTTTTTCACAGTATCTCCCTCAACTAACATATTATCTCAAGTTAATTAATAGTATTAAAAATGAAAGTTAAATATTTTGTGAAAAATGATAAAATCATAAAAATAGCAAAAATTTGAAAGAAAAATAATAATTTGAAAAATAATTACTTAAAATAAAATTAAAATAATAGTTAAAAAATACTTCAAATAATTGCTTAAAGAAATAAAAAAAAGATAAAAAAAGAAAAAAATAAAAATATTAAAGCAAAGCATATCCTGCTTCAAATGCTTGTATATTTTTATCTTCAGTACCTTTTGGTACACTATCTAAAATAGCTTGTTTTGCTGCATCAACTGAAACAACTTCAGTGACCTTGACAATTGCACCAATCATTACAATGTTTGCAACGATTCTAAGACCGACATCTTCAGTTGCAGTCTTGGTTGCAGGTGCTCTGAAAAGCTTTATTTTGTGTTCTTTTACAAAATCAACTATTTCCTCTTCAACAATCATATCAGGATCGATAATCAAGACACCTTCATCCTTCAAATCACCCATATACTTGATTAAAGCTTCATGAGACATGGCAACTAAAATATCCGGACTGGTTACTTTAGGATAGTCGATTACTTCATCATCAATAACAACTTCAGTTCTGGAAGCTCCTCCACGAGCTTCAGGACCGTAAGATTGGGTTTGAACAGCATTTTTATTATCAAAGAGAGAAGCAGCCTTACCAATGATAACTCCTGCCATAATTACTCCTTGACCACCAAAACCAGCTATACGAACTTCAGTTCTCATCTTAATCCAACTCCTCAAATGCAGACTTAATAGCCAATGGCTTATCTGAATTCTCTTCAGCCAATGCCTTGATGTTAGCAGTCAATTCAGCATGTGGCTTATTAGCAAATTCACCAACAATGATCTTGCCTTCCAATTCTGATTCTTCCATTTTTTCTGCTCTTCTTTTATTGATACTGTTCTCTTTAATCCATTGGAACATTTCCAATGGAGTTCTCATCTTGTTTTTACGACCAAAGTAAGTTGGACATTGGGAAACAACTTCAATAAATGAGAAACCATCATTTTCCAAACCTTTTTGAATGGCTTTGGATAACTGCAATGGATGAGCGGTAGTCCATCTAGCAACATAAGACGCACCAGCTGCACTGACAAGTTCAGCTAAATTAAATGGCATGTCTCTTGAACCATAAGGTGCAGTGGTACCAAAACTTCCTTTTGGGGAAGTAGGACTGATTTGACCTCCGGTCATACCATAAATATTGTTGTTAATACAAATGACAGTGAGATTAATGTTTCTTCTTGCAGCATGAATCAAATGGTTTCCACCAATGGATGCTGCATCCCCATCACCAGTGAATACAACAACATCCAAGTCAGGATTTCCGACCTTTAAACCAGTCGCAAAGCTTAAAGCTCTTCCGTGAGTTGTGTGGAGTGAATCACATTTTGCATAACCAGGAATTCTTGAAGAACATCCGATACCTGAAACCATTGCAACATTTTCAAAATCAATATCAGTACCTTCTAAACCTCTAAAGAAGGTGCTCATAACAGTACCGTTTCCACAACCTGGACAGAATATGTGTGGCAATCTTTCTTCTCTAAGATATTTTTTATATGGGCTTTCCTTTTCTACCATTTTACCACCTATCCATTAATCTCCTTAATCTTATCGTAAATTTCATCAGGCTTATGAAGTATTCCTCCAATCTTGCCAATCAAGTGAACATTTGCTTCACCATGTGCTGCCCTTTCAACTTCATGAACCATTTGTCCCAAGTTCATTTCAGGAACAATTATGTCACTTGCAGTTTTAGCTATTTCAGCAATTTCCTCTTCTGGGAAAGGCCATGGAGTGTCAATTTTAAGAGATCCTACTTTTATGCCTTCTTCTCTTGCCTTTTTCATAGCTGCTCCAACGGAACGGTATGGTGAACCGCAAGAAACAACTACAATATCTGCATCATCACAATTTTCTTTTTTAACAGAACAGATATCTTTTCTATGCATTAGAATCTTATTGCATAATCTTTCAACCAATTTATGGTGAGTGTCCGGATCATTGGTATCAGGATAACCTCTTTCATCGTGAGTCAATCCAGTAACATGAATATTGAATCCATCACCAAAAGCAGGCATAGGAGTGGTTCCATCCTCAGGAGCATCAAATGGCAAGTATTGGCCATCCACCTTTTCAGGTCTTTTACGAGCTACAATTTCAATATCATCAGGAATAATCAATTTTTCTCTCATGTGACCTACAACTTCATCAGCAAGAACAGTTACAGGAACTCTGTACTCTTCAGCTAAATTAAAAGCCTTGATGGTGAAATCAAAGAACTCCTGAACAGATGAAGGTGCTAAAGCAATTGGCTCGTAATCTCCATGAGAACCCCAACGAGCTTGCATCATATCCGCTTGAGCAGACATGGTAGGCTGACCAGTGGAAGGGGAACCTCTTTGAACATTGATAATTACAATAGGAGTTTCTGTAATGAATCCATAACCGATGTTCTCTTGCATTAATGAAATACCCGGTCCGGAAGTAGCGGTCATTGCTTTCATACCACTCCAGGAAGCTCCAATAATAGCTCCTGCAGATGCAATTTCATCCTCCATTTGAACAAAGGAACCTCCATATTTTGGAAGCAAGATAGACATTTGCTCTGCAATTTCAGTAGATGGAGTAATTGGATAACCTGCAAAGAATCTGCAGTTTGCAGCTATTGCACCTAATGCACAAGCTTCATTTCCTTGAACAAAACGCTCTTCCACCATTTATTCCACCTCTTTTTCAACATAAATAGCTTGGTCAGGACATGATAATTCGCATAAACCACATTTAGTGCAACCTTCCTCATGTTCTGGGAAAGGAAGGTAAACATTTTTTGTGTTTACTTTATCAGATTTTGAATAAACATTTTTAGGACAAGTAGCTATACAAATATCGCATCCTTTACAAAGCTTGGAATCTATAATAATCATTAAATCATCTCACATTCTTTGTATAGTTTGAAAAATATTAGTTCAAATATTAAAATAAATACCTTATCGCTATTGTTTACCTTAAGATATAAATCATAATATTAATATATATGGCATTATTTATTTAAATAATTTAGTATATTTAACACGATAAAGGTTTAAAAAATAGAAATGAGAATAGGTAAACTAAAAAAGATAAAAAGAATAAAAAAATAAAAAATAAAAAAGAGTGTAAAAGAAATTATTCAATAATCTCTTCCACAAACATCAAAGGATAGTTAAGCTCTTCTATGAATTTGATTCTGATAACTGCCAAAACATCATCCACTTTTGAATAGATTTTTACATCCAACATATCTCCACTTAAGGAAGTGTATTCGAATTCAGTCATGGCCTTATCCAATCTATCCAAATCGATAGAAACTTCAACCTTTTCAATGCAAGGCTGCAAAGCGAAAGACTCTTCCATAGCTTTTTCTAAACTTGCAATATTTGTTTTGTTGAAAGGAGTCCCTACAAATTGATGGAATAAAGCACCCATACTAATGGCCCCCTCAAATATTGCTCTTTCCCTATTTGAAATATTAGAAAAATATTCTTCTTTAGCGCCCATAAAATACCTCTAAAAAATCAATTAAGTAATAATTTAATATAAAATATACATTCAATTTTCTAAGTTACTCCCATCAAACTATTTAGCCAGCCTAATTGATCTGCCCAGACCTGTGAGGATATTGGGAAAATACAGAAATATGCAAGAATAATTGTAATGGCTATGACAACTGCTAAAATGATTTTTCTCTCTTCAGCAGGAGTGAAATAAGATACAATCAATCCTAAAATCAAGAATCCAGCAGTTATTAACCAAGCCCAATGTGCTTGAGGATTTTGTTCTAAAACTGTTTCATTGATTGGACTTATTGAGTCTAAGTCAGCAGTTACAACAAGCCTTTGAGCAGATGATCCAATAGGGTGGCAGGTAACCAAGTACAATTCCTGATTATTTACATCATTTACATGACTTTCATTTAAATCTAGGAAATTAGTCGGATCAATTATTTCAGATTTCTTGACAGTGTAATTCACTTCACCGATTCCAGGCCATTCCACAGTGACGACATCCCCTTTTTTAAGAGCGTCTAAACGTAAAAATGGAGACCCTTGCAATGTTCTATGTCCATATAAAACAGTATCTCCTTTAGTTGGAATATTGGAAGTCACATCAATATAAACCCCTTGGGATATTGAAACATTGTTGATCTTCTCAAAAACCCCTAAAGAGGGAATCACTACAACTGATGCATTGACGTCCTTAGATTCTGCAACTTGTTTATATGAAAAGTAATTAACCTCAGTTAAAGCATATAATCCTATAATCAAAAAAGCAATAATGATAATAATTGTTGTAGGCTTTATATATTTTTTTATATCCATAAAAATCATCAACAAATTAACTAATTTTAATTAAATAATTAAATATTCTATACTCTTATCTATTTTTCATATTTAATAAATTTATAATATTCAATTG
>JAGCLR010000013.1 GCA_017646885.1 Methanobrevibacter sp.
TTATTTTTTTAATAGATTATATGGGTTGATTAAAATTAATAGTAAGAATTTAGCTAAATTTTTAGGATTGAAAGTAGTGAGATTAATAATTTTATTAATCGTTATAGCTGCTATCAGTTTTATAATGATACAAATGTCCCCTATTGATCCTGTTAGAGCTTATTTAGGACAACGGATTGTTAGTCAAGAGCAATTGGCCATTATGGGAGAATATTGGGGAACTAATTTATCTTTAGGTGAAAGAGTAATGGGTTGGCTTTCAACTTTAGCTACTGGAAGCATGGGCTTTTCATTGATTTATCGAGTTCCTGTAACAGAAGTTATTGTACAGAAATTCACAGCTTCATTAACTCTTATGGCAACTTCCTGGGTAATATCAGGAATCTTTGGTTTTGGATTAGGTGTACTTGCCGGTGCTAAAGAAGGCACTTGGATTGATAAGGCAATTAAAACCTACAGTTATGTATTACAATCTTCACCTACCTTTTGGATAGGGTTGGTGCTGTTAATGTTATTTTCAGTTTACTTGGGTTGGTTCCCAATAGGCCTTTCTGTACCTATTGGCCAATTGTCTGATACTGTAACCTTTTGGCAATGGTTATACAGATTGATATTGCCTGCAGTGACTTTAAGTATTGTAGGAATAGCTTCCTTAACAATGTTCACAAGAGACAAGCTTATTCAAGTGAAAAAAAGTGATTATTTCTTGTTTGCACAAGCAAGAGGTGAAAGCTTTTGGGGAATAATCAAAAATCACGGAATAAGAAATATTTTGCTTCCAGCTATTTCCATCCAATTCTTGTCATTTAATGAGTTGTTTGGAGGAACCATTCTTGTAGAACAAGTATTTGCATATCCTGGAATCGGACAGGCAACTGTCGCTGCTGGTTTAAGGTCTGATGTTCCATTATTGCTTGGTATTGTGATTATCAGTGCAATCTTTGTATTTACTGGAAACCTTATTGCAGATATAATTTATAAATATGTTGATCCAAGATTACGAGGTGAGGATGATGAGTGAGATGCCATGGTACAATAAAGGATTATTCAGTTCATTGAACTTAAGGCAAAAGACTCTTTTGACCATTGGGCTTACTGGGTTGATTTTATTGGTTATTTTCATTTGCGGATGGATGACTAATGCTAATTTACCAACAGACTTTTCTATAAAAATGCAAGCTCCTTCATTGTTACATCCTTTTGGTACTGATTGGATGGGAAGGGACATGTTTACCCGTACAATAAAAGGTTTGAGCTTAAGTATTGTCATTGGTATCGGTGCATCAGTAATTTCAAGCATAATAGCTACTATTTTAGCATTTCTTGCAAGTGCAAATAAATGGTTGGATGAGGCAGTTTCTTGGGCAATTGACTTGTTTGCATCCATTCCTCATATATTATTGCTTATGATGATATCAATCGCATTGGGTAAAGGTGCATTCGGTGTAATTATGGCTGTAGCATTTTCTCACTGGGTTAACTTAACTAGAGTACTTAGGGCAGAAGTATTGCAAATCAACACATCTGAATATGTTGCTTTATCCAATAGATTAGGTAGAAGCAAGTTATGGATCGCAAAAGAGCATATTTTGCCTTTAGTAATATCTCAAATATTTGTAGGAACCTTGCTTGTATTCCCTCATGCAATTATGCACGAAGCAAGTATAACATTCTTAGGATTTGGGTTATCACCACATGAGCCAGCTATTGGTATTATCTTATCCGAATCAATGTCTTATCTTGCAATGGGTGCTTGGTGGTTAGCATTCTTCCCAGGTCTTGCATTATTGATTGTAGTATTGTTGTTTGATATTATTGGAGATAATTTAAAACGCTTGCTTGAACCTGGAGAGGCAAATAACTAGATTAGGTGGTATTATGGAGAAATTATTAGAAGTAAATAATCTATCAATATCTTTTACACAGTATGTCCAAGGATTAGTTAGGCACGATTTAAAGGTTATTTCTGATTTGTCACTTGATATTGGTGAAAGTGAAATCGTCGCCGTATTAGGTTCCAGTGGTTCAGGTAAAAGTCTTTTAGCTCACACAATTTTAGGTATTTTGCCTTACAATGCTCATGTTACAGGAGAAGTTAAATATAAGGGGCAAGTTTTAAATCAGGAGATGAAAGAAAAAATAAGAGGTAGGGAAATCTGCTTAATACCTCAATCTGTAAATTTCCTGGATCCTTTAATGAAAGTTTCCCAACAGGCTGTCGGCGAATGTAAAGACGATAATGAGCGTAAAGAGAAACAAAATAGACAAAGGGAAGTATTCAGCAAATATGGGTTGGATGAAAGTGTCGATGATTTGTATCCTTTTGAGTTGTCTGGTGGAATGGCGAGAAAAGTATTATTATCTACAGCTTTATTGAATGATCCTGATTTGTTGATTGCTGATGAACCTACTCCAGGTCTTGATGCAAAAAGTGTTGAAGAGACAATTCAGGACATTAGAAAATTAAAAGATCAAGGCAAAGGTGTCTTACTGATTACTCACGAAATAGATGTGGCTTTAAAGACAGCAGATAGGATTGCAATATTCTATTCAGGGTATGTGATTGAAATCAATAAAGTGGAAAACTTCTTGAATTCTGAAAACTTATTGCACCCATATACCAAAGCTTTAGTCGATGCATTGCCAAAGAATGGTTTCAAGTTAACTGAAGGAGTTCAGCCATTGGAAGAGGTCCCTGGTTGCCCTTATTATGAAAATTGCCCAATACGTTCAGACAAATGTAATCAATCCAAACCAGAACTTATTGAACATGATGGTGCAATGATCAGATGCTTTAATTTTGATAAAGCTATTTCTGAAGTGGATGTTTCTGAGGAATTAGTAAATGATTTTGCTTCTGAAGTGGATGTTTCTGAGGAAGTAATTGAAGAAGAAGCTAAAGATGAAGGAGCTGTTGAAGCTGAAGAAGAACTTAATGATGAGGGGGCTAATGATGGAGCTTAAAGCAGAAAATATTTCTTTTTCATATCATAAGAAGAAACCAATATTAAAAGATGTTTCATTATCTCTTAACAGTAATCAGATAATCGGATTAATTGGAGATAGTGGCAGTGGTAAGAGTACTTTATGTAAGATTATTTCTGGTTATATTACCAATTATACTGGTGAGGTTACTATTGATGGCAATCCTGTTAATAGAAATGGTTATGACCCTATTCAATTAATTTTCCAACATCCAGAAAAGACTATGAATCCTAAATGGAAGATGGAAAAGGTATTAAGGGAATCATGGGTTCCTCCACAGGATTTGAAAGACACTTTTGGTCTAAAGGATAATTGGCTAACTCGTTGGCCAAGTGAACTTTCTGGTGGGGAATTGCAACGTTTCAGTATATTGAGAGCATTGAATCCACAAACAAAATTCATCATCGCAGATGAAATAAGTACCATGCTTGATGCTGTTACTCAAGTTCAGATATGGGAAGCACTTATTAAGCATTGTAAAGCTAATGATATTGGTATTTTGGCTGTAAGTCACGATAAGGACTTGCTTGATGTTATTTGTGATGACATTTTGTATTTTAAAGAATTAAATCATCTTTAAGATTAAACTATATCTCTACTTTTTATAGTAGAATATGGTTTCTTCTTTCTTTTTTATTTTTTATTATCTATTTTATTTTTTGACTTAATTTTAATATTTTAATGCATTTTTTTATTTTTTATTATTCCATACTCATTTTTTTATAAGCTATTTCCTAAAACTATTAAAATAATAAGTTTAAAAATAATAATGATAATGTTTTTTTAAAAATTATTAAACGAAATTTTAAAAAATTTTAATGAATCAATAGTTTTGGAGAGATATAATGAAAGTTTTATTAATCAATGGAAGTCCTAATAAGAAAGGATGTACCTTTACTGCATTGACTGAAATCAAAAATCAGCTCGAAAAGGAAGGGGTTGACAGTGAAATCTTTTGGATTGGCAACAAACCTGTTAGAGGTTGCATAGCTTGTTCAAAATGCGGTCATGGCAAAGGCAAATGTGCATTTGATGATGACCCTGCTAATGAGATAATCGATAAGATTGTAGAATCAGATGCTTTGATTGTTGGTTCTCCAGTTTATTATGCAGGTCCAAATGGTGCATTATGCGCTATACTTGATAGGGTTTTCTATGCAGGTAGCCCTAATTTTGCTTTCAAACCTGCAGCAGCTATTGTAAGTTGCCGTAGAGGTGGTGCAAGTGCAAGTTTCGACAGATTGAACAAATATTTCACCATTTCAAACATGCCTGTCGTCGCATCACAATATTGGAACAGCGTTCATGGAAACACTCCTGAAGAGGTAAAGCAAGACTTGGAAGGTCTTCAGGTCATGAGAACTTTGGCAATCAATATGGCATGGCTCTTGAAATCAATCGAAAACAATGATTTGCCTAAGCATGAAGCAGAAAAACAAAGAACCAATTTTATCAGATAATCTGATATTTCTCTTTGAAATCAGGTAATATGATAATGTTTATATTTATTGAAAAAGAAATATTATAATTGTATTAATCTTAAAAAGATTTAAATTATACTTAATGTATTTTTAAAAAATTTAGGAGTAATTTTATGGATACTGGAAATAAAATAATTATTATTTTACTTATCTTAATTGCTTTAGCTGCACTTGTCTGCGGATTCCTATTCATTTCCAATGGTTTAGCCTCAGATGATTCCAGCTTGGAAGAAAATGTTACTAATGTAACTAACACAACAATAAATGATACTGAAAATCTAACCAATATTACTGAAGATACATATTCAGATAGTGGTTCTGTAAGTTCATCTAGTTCTTCTAGTGGTACTCGCTATTACTCAAGTTCTTCTAGTGGTACTCGCTATTCATCTAGTTCCAGCAGTTCATCATCTTCTGGAAGTGGATCTAACTCTGGTTCCAGTTCGGATTCTGGTGCTGCTGATTCCGGCTCTTCTGATTCTGGTTCTAGTGATTCCGGTTCTGGTGGTTCTGGCTCAGGCGGTTCTGGTTCAGGTGGATCTGATTCTGGTGGTTCTGGCTCAGGCGGTTCTGATTCTGGAGGATCTGATTCTGGTGGTTCTTCTAGCGGATCTACAGATTCAGGATAAATTGAATTTAAGATGACTTAAATTTTCATTATTTTTTTATTTTTCTATTTTTTTATAATTTATTTTTACTTATTTTTTACTTATTTTTTTCAGATTTTACAAATATTTTTTCACTATTATTTTCACTATTTTTTGTTGATTTTTTCATATTTTTTTAAGTGATTTTTCACTAATTTTCCATGATTTTTAAAACTTAAATAAGTTTATTAATTGATTTATTTTATTTCAATTCTAAATACTTTATTTTTTATTTAAAGAATTATTTGTGCTTTATTTCTTAAAAAAACACCTATTTCTTTTTTAAAAAAACTTATATTATATATTTATTATTAATATATATAATGTCAGATTTTCCTTTTTTGATTTTCAATTTAAAAAGAGTTAATAAATGCTTTTTTGATTAAATTCTATTATTTTAGTTTATATTTCATTTATTAAGTTATTATAAGTCTATTATTTAATAAAATAAATATGTATAGTCCTTTATTTATCTAATAAAGCGTTATTTGATAGTTTTTAATTTTAATGATTAAAATCGATTATTTTTTAATTTAATCAAATATTTTTTCTTAATTAACTGTAAATATATGATATAAAACTTTTTTTTAGATTTTAATTAAAATTATTGGTTTATATTAGTTTTAAAAGCTTCATATGTCTTGTTTTTTATTTTTTTTAAGAGAAACATTTATATTATATTAAATAAAAATTTTTATATAACATTAAAAAAGATTATTTTAGACATGCTAATGTTCTAAAATTCTTTATTTGTAAAAAGACATTTCAAAAATTTATTTTTAAATAATTAATTAATATTGTTTTTTATTATATTAATTCATCTTTTTTAATGTATTGAGGTGAAATTATTTTAACAAAAAACAGAACATTGCTTTTGTTGATAATGTCATTGTTCATTCTTGCAATGGCTTCAGTATCAGCAAGTGATGTAAGTGACATAAGTGATAATCAGGAGATTATTTCAGAACAGGATTCAATTAGCGAGGATATTGTAAGTGAAAGTGCAGATTTGTCCAGTGCTGATTTAGAGTCTACTGAAGATGCAGATTCAATTGCTAGTGCTAGTGAATCTGACGATTCAAAGCTCGGATCTACTGAAATAGAATCAGATCCATTATCTGAAGATGAAACCACTAAGGAATCTACAAGCATTGAAGCTTCCAGTTCAAGTGTGGTTTATGGCAATGATTATTCAGTCACTCTAAAGGATAAAAACGGCAACGTTTTATCTGGCAAAAATTTAATTTTCACATTTAATGGAAACAATTACACAAGAACTACTGATTCCAATGGTGTTGCAAGCTTAAAGATTAATGCTGCAGCAGGCTCTTATGTAATTAGTGTCTTATTTGAAGGTGATGAATTATATGAAAGTTCATCTTCCTCAACTAAAGTGACAGTCAGTAAGGCTTCAACCAACATTTCAACTGCTACCAAATATGCAGTAAAAGGTGAAACTTACTCTGTTGTTTTGAAGGATAAGGATGGCAATGTCTTATCCAAAAAGAATGTTATCCTAACTTATAATGGTAAGACTTACAATAAAACAACTAACTCTAAAGGTATTGTAAGCATAAAGATTACTGGAACAGTGGCAAAGACCTACAAATTGACTTATAAATTTGCTGGTGACGAGTATTATAAGGCTAGTTCAGGATCTGTAAGCCTTAAAGTTAAAATGGCTACAAGCTTAACTGGAGCTAGCACTGTCGTTAAAGGCAATAAATATAGTGTTACCTTGAAGAATGCAAATGGAAATCCATTATCCAAAAGGACTGTATCCTTCACTATCAATGGTAAGACTTATAAGAAGACCACTAATTCCAAAGGGGTTGCTAGCTTAAAAATCAGTTTAGCATCTCCAAAAGCTTATGATTTGAAAGTTAAGTATGCTGGTAGTTCCTATTATGGTGCATCTGAAAAAGATGTATCCCTATTTGTTAAAACACCAACTAAAATTATCAATTCAGGTAATTCCATTGGTAAAGGAACCAAATATTATCTTACCTTAAAGGATTCCAGCAATAATGTTTTATCTGGCAAAACTGTTACCATTACTTACAGAGGAAAGACTTATAAGAAAACCACTAACTCTAAAGGTGTAGTTAGCTTAAAGATCAATTCAGCTATTGGCAAGACTTATGCTCTTAAGTATAAGTTTGCAGGAACCAAGTATTATGGTCCTAGTTCCGGTTCTGTAAACCTTAGAATAAAGAATGCTACAACATTGACTGGCCCTGCTTCAACTACCATCATTAAAGGAAATGCATATAAGGTTACTTTAAAAGGTGATGACGGCAAAGCATTGGCAGGTCAAAAAATAACATTCACTTTCAATGGCAAGACTTATACCAGAACTACAAATAAGAAAGGGGTTGCTAACTTAACAATTAATGCTGCAGCTGGAAAGACCTATAAGTTTTCATATAAGTTTGCAGGAACATCCTATTATAACAGATCTGCTTCCGGAACCATTAACTTGGCAGTTAAACTCAAAACTTCCTTGAAGAATTCCGGCACTGTCATAATGAACAATACTACTTATACTGTTACTTTAAAGGATTCTGATGGTAAAGCTTTAGCAAACAAGCCTGTTAATTTCACATTTGATGGAAAAAGCTATCAGAACACTACAGATGCAAACGGAACTGTAGGTTTACTTATCGATGTAACTAGTCCGAAGGTAACTAAACTTACTTATAAGTTTGAAGGTGACAATAAGTATGATGTTTCATCAGGTTCTGTAAGCTTGGATGTCAAGTCAGATAAGATATTTACATTTAAGCATATTCTAGCTGGAGCAACCAAGTTAAGAAATTATGTTGAGAAGAATCATAAAATGGCAGCTACCATTTCTATAAATGGTATTAAAATGAATATGTCAAGTTTTGGTTACTTAATGGCTAAGGCAATAGAAAATCTTAACAGTAGCAAAACATCTGATGTTGCTTTAGTTGATGTGAGTTCTACTTATAAGAACATGGGTAATTCTTCCGTCAATGCTGACTTAAATAAGAATAAGTATATTGAATTGTCAAATATCTTAACTGATTTCATTGAAGAAAAAGGAAGACTTCCATATTATATTACTACTGATATTGGACAAATGTCTCCGAATCTTTATATGTACGGCCTTTCTAAAGCATTGGATTTCTATTCTAACATGAATAGATTACCTAATTATGTGACTTTTGATGCCAAAGATGTAGAAGGCGGATCCAGCATTACTAAAAAAGGAAACGCTTCCCAATACAAAAAAGGTTTAAATGAAGTTCAAGCACTTAATTCCACTGAGATTGCAAAATACTTAAAGTCTTCTGGAAATGATGCACTTAATGCAGCAATTAAGGAATTGGCTAATAACTTAACCAAGGGAAAAACTACTGTCTGGGCTAAGGCTGAAGCTATATTCAATTGGGTTAGAGATAATGTTCAATATGAATATTATGCAAACACCAAGTATAAGGCAACAGGAACCTTAAGCAAGAAAAGAGGTAACTGTTGTGATCATGCCAACTTGATTGTTGCTCTTTGTAGAGCAGCGGACATACCTGCAAGGTATTCACACGGTAAGAACTGTAAGTTCTCAAGTGGTTTGAATACTGGTCACGTATGGGCACAAATCTATGTTGATGGTGTATGGTATTCTGCTGATGCAACAAGTAGCAGAAACAAGTTAGGTAATATTCAGAATTGGAATACAAATTCATTTACCCTTAAGGAATATGCAATGGTTCACTTGACATTCTAGTGAAATTAAATTTTAATCTTTTATTTTTTTATTTAATTTTTTTTACTTATTTTTTCTATTTTTTATTTTAATTCATTTTTCAAATAATCTTATTTTTATTCCTTATTTTTTAATAATTTTCCAATAATTTTTTTCTTCAATTATATTAATTTTAGGCATGATAATTTTGATAGTTATCATTTTAAAATTGATTTAATTAAATGATTTTTAATTAATTCTAATACTTATCTAATTTTTACAGTATGATGTTTGCATATATCTACATCTAAGCATATTAAAAGCCAATTTTATTAAAAAAATAATATTTAAATAATTTAACTATAATATATTATACTGTTTAAAAAAACTAATGAGGCATAAAATGGCAAATAATGGACATGGACATCATGGAGCTGCAAATTTAACTCCTGAACAACAGAAGCAAATGATCGAACAGGAATTAAGGCTCTTTGAACATATGAAAAATATCAAATACAAAATAGCTGTTATGAGTGGAAAAGGTGGAGTAGGTAAATCCACAGTAGCTGCTAACCTAGCAGAAGCTTTCCAGAAAAAAGGATTATTAACTGGTATACTTGATGCAGACATCCACGGACCAAACATTCCTAAGATGTTAGGGGTTGAAGGTAAGGATGTAATGATTGAACATGGAGAAATGATTCCTGTAATGAGCAATAATGGAATCAAGGTTATGTCAATGGGATTTTTAATCGAATCCAATGATACTCCAATCATTTGGAGAGGTCCTCAAAAATCAGGATCAATCAAGCAGTTCATGGCAGACACTGCATGGGGAGACCTTGATGTCTTGATTATTGACAATCCTCCTGGAACTGGTGACGAACCGTTGACTGTGCTTCAGGCATTGCCTAATGTTGATGCAGTCATTATGGTAACCACACCGAATAGCCTATCACAGGAAGATGTATTGAAATGTGTAGGTATGGTAAAGATGTTAAACATTGAGGATATTGGACTTATTGAGAACATGTCATATTACGTATGTCCTCATTGCGGTGAGAAAACCAACATATTCGGTGAGTCTCAAGGGGAAAAATTTGCAAATGATATGGGAGTTGTTTATTTAGGCAATTTGCCTTTAACTGAACAGGTTCCGGAATCTGCAAATCAGGACAGCACTATGGTAAATAGCTATGCTGATTCTGAAGTCAGTCAAAAGTTTTCAGAAATAATTGACAATATAAAATTAGCATTTTTAGATGATGAATAATCAATTCAATCATCTTTTCTATTCTATTTTTTCTATTTTTTATTATTCTTTTTTTAATTTCAATTTTTTAATTTTTTAATCATTATTTAATTTAATTAAGTATTTTTAAACGATTAATAATCAAATAAGTGTTTTTTAAAACAGATTAAGATAATTTTATATAGTTTAGAAAACAAACATTAATATGTAAAATTGTATGGTTTTTTAATCAATTTTATGCTTTAAAAATCAATTTAAAGACTATGATTATAAGTTATAAAAATAAATTATCTTTTTAGTCTTAAGGTATTTAGAGGTGTTTGTATGACTATATTGGATGGTATTTTAGAAGATAACAAGAAATTTGTCGAAAACTTTGAAGGAGAGGAAATGTCTCACCATGCACAAAAGAAGTTAGCTATCCTAACTTGTATGGATTGCAGATTAATCGACTTCTTTGAACCAGCTTTAGGACTTAAAAGAGGAGATGCAAAAATAGTCAGAAATGCAGGAAACTCCATTGTAGGAGAAGATGCAATCAGATCTATTGGTGCTGCATTGTACAATCTCGGTGCTGAAGAGGTATTGGTTGTAGGTCACACCGAATGTGGTATGGCTGGCGCTGATGCAGATGCATTGAAAGAAAAAATGCTTGCAAGAGGCATCAAAGAGGAAGATATTGCAAAATATGACTTGGCTGAATGGATTGGAGGATTTGAATCTGAAGAGGCAAATGTCCTTGATGTTGTTGAAAAGATCAAAAATCATCCATTGATTCCAGATGTTCCAGTGCACGGTCTTATAATTGACATTGTAACTGGAGAATTGAAAGTCTTGAAAGAAGATTATTAATGCAAACTTTTATATATGACGGTGTTCATAATATTATACCCGACATGTATGAAAAGTTCGATTAATTTCAATAAGATTTATAATATTTGATTAAAATTATTGTAAGTTTTTAGAAAAGCTTGAAAAATTTTTTCTAAAATCTTTTTATTTTTATTGAAACCACCTAAAATTAATTTATTTCACCAAAAATGATTAATTTATCATATATCACTAAAAATAATCAATTTTGCAAATGTTAATTATTATAATTGTAACTGCAGTACTGTTGCTATTAGTAATGGGGCTATCAAGTTCCCAAATATACACTATACCACGACTTGGATTCGTGCTAAGTTATGCCAAAGGCTTAGCTTTCAATTAATAACCAGTTAATTGAATTGTAGAGAAAATCAAACATCATCAAAATTACACTTTATAGGACACTTTCTTTTTTAGTTCTATTTTTTCATTGGAAATAGCATTTAATCGCTATTAAGTAGTCAACTTTATTATCCCACTTTATTAATAAAACCATATTCCACCTATTTATTCATAAACTTTGATAATGGAGTAGTATTCGAATTAGATATTTTAGGAAGAGAAATGAGAGTAAAAGATTCTATTATTAAAAAAGGAGCATCCGGCAGTAGAACTAATTTTAAAAATGAACTTGGAGAAAAGGAATATTCTAATCTCTTAAGGAAGCAAACCAGACGTAGAAGATCTTCCAGCTTTGAAGACAGTGAAGTTCAAGTGGTCACTTGTCCAGCTTGTGGATCCACTGAATTTTTCTTGGACACTGTCCGTTCTGAAAAATCCTGTAAGAAATGTGGTTTGGTTGTTGAAGAGAACATTATCGATTCCACCTTTAGAGGAACCGCAAGAGATAAGGACGGTAATTTCCATGGTCAAAATGGCGCACCTAAGGACATGGCTATTCATGATGGCGGATTGTCCACCACTTTTGATGTCAATAAAGGAAACTTGAATGACAAAGCTAGATGGTACCGCTTAAGAAGATTGAATAACCAAGCTCGCGTAAGTGACCCTCAAAGTAGAAACTTAGCCAGGGCATTCACTGAATTGGGAGTGATCATTTCCAATTTATCCCTTTCAAAAGATGTAAGGTATGAATCTGTAAACATTTACAGAAATGCTTTGGATGAGGATTTAATCAGAGGTAGAAGCATTTCCAAAATTATGGTTGCTACCGTCTACATTGCATGCAGACTCTGTAGAGTTCCACGTACTTTAGATGAAGTGGAGAAAGCTACTGGAATAAACCAGAAGACCATTAGTAAGAATTACAGGTTCTTAGCAAGAAAATTAGGCATTAAGTTAACCCCTATCTCTCCGAATGATTACATTCCAAGATTTGCAAGCAGATTAGGTTTGTCTTCCGAAGTGGAAGTTAAATCCATTGAAATCATTAATGATGCAAAAGACTTGGGATTAACTTCAGGAAAAGATCCTGCAAGTGTTGCAGCTGCAACTTTGTATGGAACTTCCATGCTGCTTGGAGAACGCAAAACTCAAACTGAGATTGCAAAAACTCTTGGTGTAACTGAAGTTACCATTAGAAACAGATTTAAGGAATTAAACAGTAAATTAGACTTTGTATAAGTTTAATCCTGTTTAATATTTAATTTTTTAGCTATTTTTTTAAAATCTTTTTTAGAATTATATTTTTCAAAAATTTTTATTTTATAATGTTCTTATTTTCATCCTATTTTTATTATGCCTCATTTGCAGAGCTTCTGCTTAAGAGTATTAATGCTGCTATTGTAATGATCACTCCACAGACCATTAGAATTGTAGGCATTTCCAAATAGAATATCATTCCAAATGCAAGTGCAGCTATTGGCTCTCCAGAAGACAATATAACTGCTGTTCCTGCATCCATATGATTCAATGAAATTGTAATGAATATGTAAGGCAATGCGAATGATACCAATGAATGTAACAATAGGAATGGGATATTCAAAACTGGATTCAAGCTAACGAAATTTGCAATTTGAGTGAAACTGGTAAATGGGATTGTTACTATTGTGATTGTAATCAATGAGTATAATAGTATTGTAAATGTATGCCTTCCCATATCAATTGATTTTCTTGATGTAACTGAATAGATTGCCCAGAAAACAGCAGATCCGATACCTGCAATTATTCCTATCCATGAGATGTCAATTGAATTCTCCTCAAGGAGTCCAGTTACCAATGTACAGCCGATAAGTACAAGAATTACGCATAATACTTTAATTGAAGTTATTTTTTCCTTAAACAGGAAGTATTCCAATACCAAAACAAAAACCGGTGCAGTGCTTAAGAGTATCGCTGCAAGAGACAATGGAACTGTATTGATGGAGCTATTGTAGCATAAATTCAATCCAAGAATGCATAGTCCACACAGTACAAATAATGGAATATCCTCTTTATTTATCTTGAATAGGCTTTTATCAGTGAGGAATATGGCAATAACTATGTATAGAATAGCTATTGAAAATCTTAAAAATAGCAATGTGGTTGAATCCACTCCATTTTCAGTCAATGTTCTGACAAATATTCCAGTGGATCCAAACATTATTCCTGCAATGATTGGTAAAAGCAAGTATATCTTTTTCATTATTTCACTTAATTTTTTTTAATTCATTATATTTTATATATCTCATTTTATTAAATTTTTATCTTTCATAGATTAACATATATGTTTTTCATATATTTCTTTCATATTTCTTTCATATTTCTTACCAATTCAATATTAAAAATGAATACATTTATATATTTTGTATGACAATTTAATAGTATACAAAAGTAATTTATGTATTACATTACTGAATTATTTTTATGGATTTAGAAATTTTAATTTAAATTGGGGGAGAGAAATGCCTGAAAATGAAGAAAATAATGATCAAAAAAGCAATAACTATGAATTCGACAACTCTGGTTTCAAAGCTAAGGACTACAATGATGCAGATGAGTTTGATATTTGGGATTTAGAACAGATATTCAAAGACAGAGTTAAGATTTTGCAGGATTTAAACACTGAATTCTGGGATGCTTACGAAGATTCAAAAACAGAGGCTTCCGGAAGAAAAGCTGGTGAAAAGGAAAGATTGCAGCCTTTAAGTGTTAGAGTGAAACCTCATACCAAAAAATTCCTGAAAGAGGAATCCATTCTTTCTGCAAGGGAGATTTTGGAAATCTATGAAGACTATAACAATGGCAGTGAAGATTATATCAACTCATTAAAAAGAGATGAAATGCTTCTTAAGGAAGAGCTTTCTGAAATCGAATTGAAATTGCAGAATGCAAAAGAGTTTACTGAAAAGCTCAATGACATCAAGGAAGCAAAACAAAAAAGAAATGAAAAGATCACTATTGATATTGAATAATATTGATTGACTTCTTTATTTTTTACTTTTTTTACTTATTTTATTCTCTTTTTATTTTTCTCATTCATTTATTTTTAACTATTTTTATTTAATCTAATTTTGAAAACTTTTATATTTTAGTAATTTCTAATTAATTTTGATGATTAGTTATGATTATTGAAAAAGTTTCTAAAAATGAGGAATGGGAAGATTACTTTATCAAAAGCAAATCCTCTAACAAACATTACATTATCACTTTTGACATTTTAGAGGATACAGTCAGCTGTGACTGTGAAGACTTTAAATATCGCAGGGAAAACCTCAAATTCGGTGGAGTCAAAATAAGCGATAAGAAAAACCATTGCAAGCACATAAAAAAGATCTTGGAAATAAGAGACAAATTAAAATAAGTTAGAATTGTAAAAAAGAGCTAATTTTTACTGTTTAAGTTTATATAAAATTTAAAAAAAGAAATAAAAAAGGAATAAAAGAAGAATTATTAAAAAGGCATGGCCTTATTTAATAATTACATCCATAAATTCGAAATTATCACCATCAAACAATCCTTTATCAGATATCTTAATTGATGGAATAACCAGCAATGCCATAAATGCCATTGTCATGAATGGCGCTTCTATTTGACATCCTAATGCCGCTGCCATATTATGTAAAACGCCTAATTTTTCAGCTACAACATACACATCTTCATTAGACATCAATCCAGCAATCGGGAGAGGCAATGAGTCTGAGAAATCTTCACTGACAACACTAATACCACCCATATCGTCAATTACTTGATTTACAGCGTCAGCCATCTCTTGGGAATTATAACCGATGACGATTATGTTATGTGAGTCGTGAGCAACAGATGAAGCGATTGCTCCTTTTTTAAGTCCAAATCCTTTAACAAATGCGTTAGCAATTGTGTTTCCACCATAACGTTCTACAACTGCAATTTTTAAGACATCTTGGTAAATATCAGGTTGCACTACTCCATCTTTTACAGGTAAAGTTGCAGTTGCTTTTTTAGTTAACAGATCACCGTCAAAGCACTCAATAACATTGACTTCACATTCATCGCCGCCGTCATAATATATATCAAAGTCACTTGCAGTCTTTTTAGTGGTGTTGATTGTATTTCTAGGTTCGATTTCTGGAACGTCAAATAAGACGTTCTCTCCATCGAATACACATTCTCCGCGGATATAAGTTTTTAGTATATTACAATCGTATATGCTGTCAATGATTATAAAATCAGCGCTTGCACCAGGTACAATAGCTCCACAATTTATATTGTAATGATATCCTGGGTTAATTGTTACCATATTGACCGCTTTAAGAATATCAATTCCTAAATCCACTGCCTTACTAACTGATTTATCTAAATGACCATCAATTAAATCATTTGGATGCTTATCATCACTAACTATAAAATCGAATAAAGGAGAGTAAATTTTTTTCTCAAATATGTCTCTAAACAGAAGTCCCATAGGTCCTGAAAAATCAATGTATTTTGCACCTTCATCTATATCAAAAAGGCCTTCCATATCCATAGCTGATGAGCCATCACGAACCATAATTTTCATACCTTTGATCTTTTTCTCAAGAGCTTCTATAACATTACTGCATTCATGGTCTGTACTTATACCTGCAGCAAGGTATTTGTCCAAATCCTCTCTAGTAACGAGTGGTGCGTGACCATCAATTGGCTTTCCATATTTTTTTGCCAATTCAATTTTCCTATGAACTTCCTCATCGCCGTTAATTACACCTGGGAAATTCATCATTTCTCCTAATGCTACAATTTCATCTTTTTTAAGCAAATATTCTATATCAGATGAATCTAAGATAGCACCTGAAGTCTCAAATGAAGTAGCAGGTACACAAGAAGGAGCAGTGAAGAAAAAGTTAAAAGGAACTTGCTTTGCATTTTCAATCATTGCTTCAACCCCTTCAATTCCTAAAACATTGGCAATCTCATGGGGGTCGCAAATAACAGATGTGGTACCATGACGAACTGCAATTTTAGCAAATTGTGCAGGGGTAACCATACTGCTTTCAATATGAATATGGGAATCAATGAATCCTGGAACCACTAATCCTTTTACATCCATCTTAGGAAGGTCTTTTTCAGCAACTGTAATTGGGGTCACTTCTTTAAATAAACCGTCTTCTATTGTTATTCTAGCAGGATAAATAGTATTAGATACTACATCCAACATATAAGCTGTAAATGACATCTTATTTCCTCTCTTTAATACTTTGGTTTAATAACTTATTCAAACCCTAAAATTTTTTATTTTTCATAATTATTTTAATTAATTAAATCTTTATTGTCTGTATTATAAAAATTTTATGAAAAGTATTTTCAGCACTATTATAAGTAAAGTTTTATAATCCAAATTCAAATATATTTATGATGGTGATTGGATGGTTGTAATAAGTAAATCATTGAAACTCAATTCAAGTTCTAAATTTCAGATTATAGACATTACAAGGGATATTGTAGCTATTTTAAATGAGATCAATAATGAAAATAAAATAAATGAGGGCATTGTTAACATATTCACTAAGCATTCTACAAGTGCCATTTGTGTAAATGAAAATGAAAAAGGACTTTTAAATGACTTTGAGAAAGTCTTGAAAGATTTAGTCAAGGAAAAAGACAATTATAAGCACGATTTCATTGACAATAATGCAGCATCACATATAAGGGCATTTCTCTTGGGTTCATCTGAAACCATTCCAATAGTTGATGGAAGATTGGATCTTGGAACTTGGCAATCCATATTCTTCATTGAACTGGATGGTCCAAGGGCAAACAGGACAATTGACTTGACATTTATAGGGGAATGATTATGGAACTCTTAGAGAATCTCGATAAGGTACATACAACTGAAATGGGTGTAGATAGAATTAAAAGGAACATTGAAGTTGATGTAGATGATATTGTAGCCTATTGCATAGATAAGATAAAGCAGGAAAATGCTGTAATTGAGAGAAGAGGAAAAAACTACTATGTAAGTGTTGAGGGGATTATAATCACTGTTAATGCTTCAAGCTATACAATCATAACTGCCCATAAAGAGAAAAAATAGATTTAGAAATAAATTGAAAAACAGACAATAAAATAGATAATAAAAAATAGAAATTTTAAAAATAGCTTAAATTGTTACATAAATAGAAAAATAATAAAAAAAGAAAAATAAATTGAATTCAATTAGAGGAATTCAATTTCAAATGCTATAACTGGATATTCCAATTCAAAGTTCCTAATGACTTCAGGAGCTATTTCACCAAAGAATCCAGTAATCTTACCGCTTTTAGATTCACCGCTGACATCAGCCACTCTACCTGGAATGAAACTTGCATTAGTTGAATCGCTGATTTCCATACTGTATCCTAAATTGGAAAGTACGCTGGAAACGGTTGATTTTATTTCAGTGAAGTTTGCAGAGCTGTGGCAAATCATACCAGCTAATTTTTTAACTTGTCTTGTCTTGTTAGCGGATTTCTCATCCATGTATAAGACATCACCAATTTCAAAGATCTTTTGTGGAAGGTCTTCATGCTTGTTGTCTTCCAAGAACTCCATTAAGCTATTGAGAAGGCTTGTTCTGATCATTGTTCCGCTAATGGTAATTGGCTTGGAAACTTGAACATGGTCAATCTCTTCCTGATTCATCTTTTTGTATTGGCTTTCTTCACTGGTTAGCATTAAGCTCATTACTTCTTGGAAGCCTAAACCTACCATAACTTCTCTAATTGTTTTTTCACCTTTAAACCAGTTATCCTCGCTTGCTACGGTAACGATATCCGGTAATTTAGCTTCAACTGCATTGATATGATATTGGATGGTAATGTTTTCAACAATATCCACTTCATGCAAGATATCAACTCTGTAAGGTGGAATAAGCACTTCCAATTCGTTATCATTAATTATGTTAGCATCAAATCTTGCCTTTTCAAGCAATCCTTTAATGTCTTCTGCAGTTAATTCGGTTCCACCAATCAATTCATTGGTTAAATCAACATGAACATTTCTTACTTTTGGAGTGAAATCAGGACATACTATAGTCTCATCTTCATAAATCACTTCCATGGATTTGACTTTTCCTCCAACTTCTGCAAAGGATGCACAGAGAATGTTTAATGACTGTTCAACCGCTCTTTCATCAGTTCCAGTTACATCAACAATGATGTTTGTGGTATCTTCTTTAAGTTTGGTCAATTCCCCATTGATGATTGGAGGCATTGACAATACCTGTTCGTCCTTATCGATAATGAGAGGATACTTGTCGAACTTATCAATCAAATGAGCGTATTTCTCTCCTTTTGCATTATTTTTTAATATTTCATCAGGAGTCATTTCCTCATCCATTTCAAGAGGAACAAATGAATGTTCATCTTTTGGAGTTGCAATGTATTTGTAAGGTCCGCTTATGACATCTGCGTTATGAACACCAATTGCAACTTTTTTACGGTCTCTTCCAATTACCCAGTGAAGGTTTTCCTGGAAGTCCATGATGTATTTGATCTTATCGCCTGTGAAATCCACTCCTTCAATCCTTGCAAATCTGATGTAAGGTCTGATTTCTGCAACTTCTGGGCTTACATAAACCTTTTCTCCAGATGGTTCAATCTCATATTTTGGAAGTCCTGTTTCCATTCCTAAAAATCCTTTAAATGATCTTGCCACTCCTTCAACAGATAAGTTATCTGGACGATTTGGGAAGAATTCCACTTTTATTTCTTCATCATCATAATCTTCAATATCACTTGCCATCATAGGTAAGGTATCGATAAGCTCATCTTTCTCCATATCAATACCTAAATCCTTTAAATCTTGATATTTAAATGTAATTACAGGCATATTATCTCCTAATCTCTTTAATAAAATTTATAAGTATTATTTAAGTATTCTTTTAAGTTTAATTAAAAAGTTTAATTAAAAAGTTTAATTTAAACTTTTATTTTAATTAAGCTATTTCCAATCAATCATAGAGTTATCTAAGAATTAATTAAAAATAGAAATTATTCCTTATAATCCAAATACGGCTATAAAGAATAAAGATTCAAAAACAAAGTGTAATGCTCTATGAGGTAACCATGGCATATGTCTAATGACAATAGAATGGCTTACATCCAATAGGAAATGTATTAATGCTGCTAAAAATCCAACTTTCAATGAGAAGAATACGCAAGACACGAAAATAAAATGGAAAAGCGCTTCTAAAGCTTCATGAACGATCCAGGTTTCCATTACAGAATCCAATGCACTACTGATAATGCCTCCAAAGATTATGTAGAAGTCTCTTACATAGTCCCAAACAAGTCTGCTGTGAATTTCATCACTTATAGCGAGTACAATAGCTACATAAAACCATAATAATTGCATTTTGTCACCTCTTTAAAATTAATTTTTGAAATTTACTTATATACTATGTTTCTTTTTGTCTATTATTTATTATATAATTATTGTTTTTAAGTTAAAAATTGAAAAAATTTTTATCCATTATCTAAAATTACCTTAATTTACAACAATATTTAATAAATACTTTTTATAAATATTAAATTAGAATGTTTTATTTTGAAATATTAATATATTAAAAAACTTATTAAAGTTTCAATAAATGCATTTTTAATTTAATTATTTTTATTATTCATTCTATTTGGAGGAATATTTTGACAAATAAAGAAATTCCTAAAGATTATGACCATAAAAACGAAGAAAAATGGCAGAAAAAATGGGAAGATGATGAAGTTTATAAATTTATTGGTGATGGAACCAGACCAAGATACATTATAGATACTCCACCACCTTATCCAACTGGATTGCTTCATATGGGTCACATATTGAACTGGGCTTATATGGACTTCAATGCAAGATACAGAAGAGAAAAAGGTATGGATGTATTGTTCCCACAAGGATGGGACTGTCATGGTCTTCCTACTGAAGTAAAGGTAGAGGAAACCCATAACATTAAAAAGAATGATGTTACAAGAGCGGAGTTCAGAGACATGTGTACTGAACTCACATCACACAACATTGAGGTTATGAGGGGACAAATGCGTTCTGTCGGTTTCTCACAGGATTGGAGTAGGGAATACATTACCATGACTCCACAGTACAGAAAAAGAACTCAATTATCATTTTTAAAAATGTATGATCAAGGATTGATCTATCAAGGAATTCACCCTGTAAACTGGTGTCCAAGATGTGAAACAGCTATTGCTTTTGCAGAAGTTGAATACAGTGACAACACCACATTCTTGAACTATGTGAACTTCCCACCAGCAGATGTTCCAGATGAAGTCCTTGCAAATGTTGAAGGAAATTCCTATGTAAGATATGCTGATTTCCCAGATAAGGCTGATGCAAGCGTTCCGGGTGTATTGATTGCTACCACTCGTCCTGAACTTATGTCTGCTTGTGTAGCAGTTGTAGTTCACCCAGATGATGAAAGATACAACTCATTATTAGGAAAATATGTGGAAGTTCCTTTATCCGGTCAAAAGGTTAAGATCATTGCTGATGAAGAGGTAGATATGGAATACGGTACCGGTGCAGTAATGATTTGTACTTTTGGGGATAAGACTGACGTTGCTTGGGTAAACAAATATGACTTGGATGTCATTGAAGCTATTTCCGAACAAGGTAAATTGACTGAAGCAGCTGGAAGATACGAAGGTATGGAACTCCCTGATGCTAAAAAGCAAACCATTGAAGACTTAAAAGCTGAAGGTTACTTAACCAAGCAGGAAGAAGTTGACCAAAATGTAGGTCAATGCTGGAGATGTAAGACCCCTATCGAAATTTTAGTCAAAAAGCAATGGTTTGTAGCTGTAACTAAATTGATTGATGAAAGCAAAAAAGCTTCAAATGAAATGCGTTGGGTCCCAGAGCATATGGAAAGCCGTTTATTGAATTGGGCAGATTCCATGGAATGGGATTGGTGTATCTCAAGGCAAAGATTATTTGCAACCCCTATTCCTGTATGGTACTGTAAGGAATGTGGTAAGGTCATGTTACCTGATGAAGACCAATTGCCAATAGACCCTACTGTAGACAAGCCTAAACATGCATGTGAATGCGGTTGCACTGAATTCATTGGTGAAGAAGACGTATTGGATACCTGGATGGACAGTTCCATTTCTCCATTATCCGTTGCAGACTGGCCAAATCCTGGTTGGGAAGACATTTTCCCATCAAGCATTCGTCCGCAAGGACACGACATCATTAGGACTTGGGCATTCTATACAACTCTCCGTTGTTTGGCATTAACCGGTCAAAAGCCATTTGATGACATTGTAATCAATGGTATGGTGTTCGGTGAAGACGGTTACAAGATGAGTAAATCTCGTGGAAACGTAACTGGTCCTGAAGAGGTTATTTCAGAATATGGTGCAGATCCTTTAAGATTATGGGCTGCTAACAGTGTACCTGGTTCTGATGTTGCATTTGATTGGAAAAACATCAAGCATGGTTACAAATTCATAAGAAAATTCTGGAACGCATTCAGATTTATCAGTATGCACATCTTCGATGAAGAGTCTGAAAAGGCTTTAAGTGGTGATATTGAAGATATTAAAGCTCACTTGAATCCAATGGATACTTGGATTTTTGCAAAA
>JAGCLR010000003.1 GCA_017646885.1 Methanobrevibacter sp.
ACAATGACTCTTCCATCTTCAACTCTTTCATGAAACGGATTGTTCTTCTTAAGACAAGTCTTGCAAGGTAACCTTCCTTTACATTTGATGGGATGATTCCATCAGCTAACATGAATGCCAAACATCTTGTATGGTCTGCAATGATATAGATAGCTTCCATAGGCTCTGCATTTTTCAAGTATTCCTCAAGGGAAATGTCCAAGCTGTCTGCCACTTGTTGACGGAGCTCTCTGATATCACCGATATCCTCAATATCCATCATACCTGCAATCTCTGCATTTCTTGCCAAGATATCCTCATTGACTTCTACATTGGTTATTTCCTTAAGCTTGTCCACTACAGGAGCGAAACATGCATCGTATGCTGTTGGAGTACCTTGTGAAATCCATGCAATTCTCTCTAAACCGTAACCGGTATCCACCACTTTAATTGGAATCTCTTCCTTGTCACCGTTTTCAAGGGTTTTATATTGCATGAAAACAAGTGTAGCAAGTTCCACACCACGGCAACATACCTCGTAACATGGACCTTCGTTACCTCCACCTTTCCACCAGGACTTGATGAAAGTGATCTCTTCAGTATTGATTCCAATTGACTTGAAGAACTCATGACAAAGGCGAATTGTCTCATCTTCCCAGTAGATGAAGTTGTCAGGCTTGTTGATTACGGTATGTGAACCCATGGTAAAGCAAGTCATGTGCCTACCGGTTCTTCCTACATTATCTACATCATTAAGACGTATGGATGGCTGTTCAACTTCAAGAGGATTAGCTGGAGGTTCCACTAAACCAGAGGTAATCCATGGTTGGAAACAAAATATTGAAGCTCCAACTAAAAATACGTCATCTCTCCATCTTTTTGCTAAAGTTGGATAACGAGGTATAGGTTCGTGGCCCTCATCTTTTAGGAAATTCCTAAAAGTCTCTTGAATTTCATATAAATCATATGGCTTGTCAGTTGCAGGGTTTCCAATGAAACCATATTCATCACATGGAGCATCCCCACAAGTGTCTCTATCCACCTGAGAGTAAAACTCATTGCCACATGTTTTACATATCTGTTTTTTATATCCTAAATCTTCGAATATTTTAAGCATAATAATCAGTTTTAATCGTTTTTTTAAGAAATATTTTTTGTTATGAGTTAGTATTAGTATAATAAATAGTTGAATATTTATTTCATAATAAAATTATATATGTTTTTAATCTATTAAATAGTTTGTATAAAAATAGAATTCAATAATAGGATTTTAATAGAATTAGAAAATAAGAAAAAGATGAAAAAAAGATAAAAGGTAAAAAAAGGTAAAAAGTAAAAAAAGAAAATAAAATATTTGAAATTAATAAATGAAATCCAAAATTGCCCTTTCAGTTTGTTCCCTTTGGTTTTCTGGAGAAATGCTCGCTACCCCATCGCCAGATTGAATGCCATAGGATCCGAATTGAGCATGATTTCCACCATTTATCACATATTCTGTTAAATTATTGTCCATCAAGCTCTTGGATTCATCATATGTTTCCTTATTCAATGTAT
>JAGCLR010000119.1 GCA_017646885.1 Methanobrevibacter sp.
GAATTACGTTCTCCTACCTTTCCAAGAAGTGCTTTCTTACCTAATTTCAATGCCATGTCAGAGCTTCCGCCGATTCCTATACCTACAACAATAGGAGGGCAAGGTTTTCCACCTGCCTTAAGGGCAGTTTCAACAACAAAGTCCTTAACTCCTTCGATTCCTTCTGCAGGAAGTGCCATCTTAAGTGCATTGTTGTTTTCACTTCCAAATCCTTTAGGCATGATTGTGAATTCTACATAATCTTCATCAATTAATTCAATATCTACAATAGGCACTTTATCTCCTACATTTCCTGAGTTTTTCCTTGTGATAGGATCAACCACATTTGGTCTAAGTGGAACTTCAGATGTTGCCCTGGCTACTCCCTTTTTGATTCCTTCATAAAGATTTTCAACATGAACTTTACCAAGCTTTACAAAAATTATAGGGAGACCTGTATCTTGGCACATTGGAATTGACTTTTCTTCTGCAAGTTCAATATTCTTTAAGATAGCTTCAATATTTAGCTTACCTAAGTCACTATCCTCACGTTTAAGAGCATCTTCAAGTGCACATTTGACATCGTCTCCAAGAACGATAGCAGCCTGTTTGTATAATTGATAAATGGTATCTTCAATTTGTTTTTCTGTTATCATAAAATCACATAATTGAGTTAAAGAAAAATAATTAATTTTTAAATTTTTTAAATAATCTATATAAAATATTTAATTTATTTATTTAAATAATTTATTAAAATTTATAAAAATAGATATTAAAAATAAAATAATTAAAATAAAATTAGAAAATTGAATAATAAAATTAAAAAATAAAAAGAATTTAAAAAATAAAAAAAGAAAGGATTAAGATTATTTCAATAAAGTTTGAACCTTCTTAAATCCTTCTGTGATTTTTTCTTGCTTATCATGAATTATCTTTTCTGTATCATTTGTGAGTGCATGTGTTGGACAAGCTTCAACGCATTGTTGAGTGTCGTAATCTGCACAGAGATCACATTTGGTAGCCTGACCTATTTCATTAATGGTGACGGCTCCAATGGGACATACACTGTGACATAATCCACAACCAATACATTTATCCTGCTTAATTGTAATAGCTCCACCTAAAGCTACAATAGCTCCTTTTGGACATACAGCAAGACAAGGTGCTTTTTCAGGACTGCAATGCATACAGAATAAAGGGACACCATCATGAACACGAATTGCATTGTTAGGACAATTACGTTCACAAAGTCCACAATCCACACAAAGTTCTGGGTTAACTTTTAATTCATCCATTTCAACACCTCTATTCTCCATCTAATGGTTTTCTAGCTCTTGTATCAGTTGTTATGACACTGAGAAGACCTTTTTTCTTAGCTGGTTTATCCAAGCCATAGATTTTTTCAATGTGTTCTCTTTGTTTCCTCTTAATGACATTTGCAATGTCATGAACTGCAATAGCTCTTTTGGAACAAGCTTTAACACATGCAGGACCTTCTTCTCTGTCTGCACAATGATTGCACTTATGAGCATTGCTATACTCAATGGAAATTGCACCAAACGGACAAGCCATTGCACAGAAACCACAAGCAATACATTTAGTTACATCCACTCCTAAATTGCTCATTGCACCAGTAGGACAAATGATCTCACACGGAGCATCCTCACATTGCTGACAACGAATAGGGAAATAGGATCCGTCTAATTCATGAATAGTGATTCTAGGAACTCCATGGACTCCTTCACATGCTTTTTCGCAATCCTGGCATCCATCACATAATTCATTATCTACTATTAATTTCTCCAATAGAGACCCTCCTTAGATACCTAATTCTTCACATTGATTGTCAACGAATTCTTGGATTTCATTAATTTGTTCTTCTTTAAGATGTTTGAATCTTTTTTGAGCGGATAAGTATTCCACTACAGGTTTTCTTTCTTGAGGTCTGTAAGTTACTCTGAATTCACCGTTTTCAATTTCAAATAATCCCCATGCTCCGGTTTCGACTGCAAGTCTACCTAATTTAATGGTGTGTTCAGGTTTGAATCCCCAACCGGTAGTACATGGTTGTTGCAAGTGAATGTAAGCAGGACCTTTGGTTTCAGCTGCCTTTTTGACCTTTTTCATAAAGTCTTCAGGATATGAAATTGATGCTGTAGCTACATATGGAATTCCATGAGCTGCCATGATGAAAGCCATGTTTTTCTTAGGCTTGTCTTCACCAAAGCTTAAATTACCTGCTGGTGAAGTAGTTGTTGATGCACCGTAAGGGGTAGCTCCACTTCTTTGAATACCAGTGTTCATGTAAGCTTCGTTATCGTAACAGATATAGGTTATGTCGTGACCTCTTTCCATTGCACCGGATAATGATTGGATACCGATATCAGCAGTACCACCGTCACCACCGAAAGCAACAATATTAACATCTTCTTTACCTTGAGCTTTCAATGCTCTTTCTACACCGGAAGCCACTGCACCTGCATTTTCAAAAGCAACGTGGATCCATGGGACTTCCCATGCGGTTTCAGGATAAGGGGATGTCATAACATCCAAACAACCAGTTGCACAAGCTACCACAGTGTTTCTGCCTAATGCCTTAAGAGCAAGCCTTACAGCAATAGCTGCTCCGCAACCAGCACAACCTCTGTGACCTGGTGCTAATAATTCTTCTTCAGGAAATTCCATATTATTCATCCTCCTTTAAGCCTAACCAAGTAACTTCTTTTACTGGATTTTTAGTTAATTCTACAGCTTCTTCAATGTATTCAGGAACTACGTCTCTTCCACCTAATCCTAAAATGAAACCATAGGTTTCCTTGTGACATTTAGCTTTCAAGTCTGCGAAAAGAGCTCCTCCAATACCGAATGAGAAGTTTTTATCAAGTACAGCTAATTTGTCTGCATTTTTGACGATTTCATCAATTTCCTCAAATGGGAATGGTCTGTAGGATCTGATTTTCAAGAGACCTACTTTTTCGCCTTTTTCTCTTAAGCCGTCTATTACATGTCTTACTGTACTTGCCATTGAACCCATACAGACTAAGATAATTTCTGCATCGTCACATAAGTAAGGTTCGGTCAAGCCATAGCTTCTTCCGAATTTTTCACCGAATTCTGCACCTACTTCCTTGATTACTTCCATGGACTTGTCCATAGCAACTTGCATGTCATGTCTTGCTTCGGTATAATATGAAGGGTCTGCAAAGTTACCTAAGGACATTGGCCTTTCAGGGTCAAGGTAAGCGAATTTAGGTACATATGGTTCAAGGAAGGTATCAACTTCAGCTTGATCCAATAAGTCTACAGGTTCAACTGTGTGAGTTAAAATAAATCCGTCTAAACATACCATTACAGGTAACATAACTTCTTCATGCTCTGCAATCCTATATGCTTGAAGGATAGTGTCGAATCCTTCTTGAGCATTTTCTACATAAAGTTGAATCCATCCTGCATCTCTTTGTGCGATGGAATCTTGTTGATCGTTCCAAATGTTTAATGGAGCAGAAATTGCCCTGTTTGCATCTGCCATTACTATTGGAGCTCTCATACCTGCAGCTGCAAATAATATTTCATGCATTAACATTAAACCTTGAGATGAAGTAGCAGTGAATACTCTTACTCCTGCTTCGGAAGCTCCTAAAGTAGCACTAATTGCACTGTGTTCAGATTCTACTCTAATATACTCTGCATCTAAATCACCATCTGCAACGAATTGTGCAAGGTATTCAGATATGGTAGTTTGAGGAGTAATAGGGTAAACAGGAACAACTTGTGGTTTTGCTAACTTTACAGCTTCTGCAACTGCTCTATTTGTTGTCATAATTTCTTTTGCCATAAAATTTTCTCCACTTATTTTTTTCTCTTAATAGCTTAGCTATTCTATTTCCATTTTAATAGCTTGAACTGGGCATTCTTCTTTACAAATACCGCATCCTTTACAATAATCATAATCGATGTCATGGTCCTTGTTTACACATCCTTCCGGACAGAACATGAGACAGTTATTGCAATCTACACAAGCATCTTTGTCAAGGATTGGTTTAAAAGTTCTCCAACTCCCTGTTTTGTTTTTACGTGTACTTCCAGGTTCACTAATTGCACATCC
>JAGCLR010000120.1 GCA_017646885.1 Methanobrevibacter sp.
ATAAAGAGGACCAACAGCTGCAAATGCCATTAGAAGATCTATTCCATATTGGGTTGCAACAAGTGGGAAAAAAGCATATGCCGCTGCACCGAATATCAATGATTTTAAATCTATATCCGGTAAATTAGAATTCTTATTCTTTTTTACTTTAGGTTGTTTTGCCTTTTCTGCATCTACCATTAAATCACCTAAAACTTTAAAATAATTATAATTGTATTTGATTAAAAAATTAATATTGTCTATTTATTTTTCAAATTAAATTTTTATTTCTCATATAATTTAAAGTTTAATATTTTTTTAAAAAATTAGTAAAAATTGATAAAAAATTGATAGAAATTGAATGATAAAAGTAAAAGTGTTTAAAAAAGAGAAGAAAAGATAAATTTAAAAAAATAATTAAAAAATAAAAGATAAAAAGCAAAATAATTAAAAAATTATTTAACTTTTCTGTTTAGTTAAAGCTCCACCGAGAGCACCAGTTATTCCCATAATTATCATGTATTTGATTATATTGTAGATAATTACGAATAAGCTAGAAATTCCAGATACGGTGAATCCGGTAAGTCCTCCAAGAGGTCCCATCAATGCGGTTCCACCTACGGTTACAAGCAGTATGAATAAGATTGATGCCACTATTGTTCCGAATGCTCCTGCAAGTGCTGCATTCCACATTCCTCCGAATATTCCTTCGTGAGCTATGTATCCGACAATGAATCCCACGATTAAAAGACCCCAGAATTCATAACGTCCAAAGAATAAATAAACGACTAATGTCAATAGGAATCCAATTAATACTGAACTCATTTTAGCCATTTTATCACCTCATTTTACATTAATTCTTTTAAATTATAATTAGCTATTGAATTATAATTTTCACGTATTTAAGTTTAGTTATCAAGTATTTAAACTTTGCTTTTTTTATTTATTTTAATTATTTTTTTTAGTTTTAGTTTTAATTAATTTTCAGTTGATTAATAATAATCATTTTCCATTTGCTCTTTGATTTTCTCTATAATTGCCCTATGCATTCTTTTGGTAAATTCGGATTTATCGTTCTGCTTCAAGACTTCCAAGTATCCTTGTGATACAAGATTAAATGCAAATGGGCTTGGAATGATTGTATTTATTGTCTTGATTTCCATTTCGCCGCTTGAAATCCATGAAATGACTCTTTTAGCATTCTTGATGTCCATATAATCCTCAGTTGCTTCCCTTCTGGATTCCTTAAGTATTGGGAAATTATTGTCCATTTCCTGAATGTACTTGAGCAATATTTTTCCTCTAACCTGTTGACTTCCTACAGACTTTTCATGGCCTTTGTACCTTCTCAATGTCATCAAGGATCTTCCAGCGCAATGCCTGAATCTGCTCGCCAAGGTTTCGGTTTTGTCAAGTGACCTAATCAGAATGTTTTCAAAGTTGTTCGGATTCAACCTTTTCAATGCTTCCAATGCTCCCATCTTGCCCTCTGAGCTTAAATAGAATCCATTGTCTGTAATTGAAATTGTGATGTTCCTCTTGTTTCTGTCACTTGCAACATAAGCCACTGCCCGTGCAAGGGCATCATTTGTCTTTCTTCCGAAGAGGCTATGGAAAACAACGAATTTCCTTCCTCCAAATCCTGTGTAATACTCAACAAGAAGCTTTTGCTTATGTGGGATTTGGGCATATAGGAACTGCTCATTAAAGTATTCATAAATGGAATTTGCTGCAAATTCATCAACATAAAGGTACTCATGAAGGAATTCCATAATCTCTTCCTTAGACCTTCCATATTGGAACTTGCTTTCAAGGATGTATCGGAACCTTTGGATGTCTACTGCAAGGTCAAATGCAAGAGGCAATTGCTCTGAATACCAAGAAGGAATTGTAGGAGGCCCTGATGCTGGAGAGACATTTATTGTCATTCCCTTTCCGTAATTGAATTTGTATGTCCTTCCACCAAGAACAAAGCTGTCACCTTTTTTAAGCTTTTCCATAAAGTCCTCTTCAACCTTACCGATAGCTTCCCCATCACATTTCACAATAACTGCAGAATGGTCAGGTATGGTTCCAATGTTTGTGGAATAAAGCATTCTTGCCAATTTTCCCCTTTTTCCAAAGGTATTTTCCTTGTAGTCAATCCAGATTTTAGCATAAACATAACGCTCTTCAAGTTCCACATATTCTCCTGCCAAATAGCTTAGGACATCCTCATAGTCATCCCTTTCCAGATCCTTATAGCAATAGCTTTTTCTGATTACGTCGTAGGCATAATCAATGTCCCAAGGGTTTTCAATTCCCATTCCATAGATATGCTGTGAAAGCACATCCAAGCAGTTTTTAGGGATCCTTATATTGTCGATTTTCCCTTCCTTAGCATTTTTCAAGAGTACAGAACATTCAACAAGTTCATCCCTATCAGTAACGATTATCCTTCCCTTGGACTTTTCATGCAATCTGTGGCCGCTTCTACCGATTCTTTGAAGAGCCCTTGAAACTGATTTCGGTGAGTTGATTAGTATTACAAGGTCGATGTAACCGATATCTATTCCAAGCTCAAGCGAAGTGGAGGATACAACAGCCTTAAGCTCTCCCTTCTTTAGTTTTTCCTCAGTTTCCAGTCTTGATTCCTTTGATAGGGAAGAGTGGTGTGCCATAATGTTATTGTTGTTGAAATGCTCTCCATAAAGCTTTTTAAGGTTGTAAACATAGCGTTCTGTTGCGCTACGTGTATTTGTAAATATCAAGGTTGTCTTATGCTCCATCACCAAGTCATCAATCAGGGCATAAGTTGCCATTCTTGTATCCTCATCGTCAGCTATGACAATATCGTCTACTGGAGAGATAACCTCTATATCCAATTCCTTCAGATAATTGATATCTACAAGGATACAGTCCCTTTCAACCCCATACTCATATCCTACAAGGAATTTTGCAACCTCTTCAAGAGGGCTTACTGTAGCAGAGAGCCCAATCCTTGTAAAGCCTCCGATAAGATGCTGCAGTCTCTCGAGTGATAAGCTTAAGTGAACACCTCTCTTGTTTTCAGCCAATGAATGGATCTCATCAACAATCACATACTTTACATGTGAGAGTTTCTCCCTGAATTTAGGGGCAACAAGAAGAATTGATAATGTTTCAGGTGTTGTAATCAGTATATGTGGGGGAGACTTTAACATCTTTGTC
>JAGCLR010000014.1 GCA_017646885.1 Methanobrevibacter sp.
CCATACAAAGGAGTCTTTCCTACAATAGCTGCAGCCAATGCTCCAGGACCTCCTTCACGATTGGTTCTTGCGCCAATAACGGAATTTACGTAAGCAACTGCAGAAGATTCAGACCAGGAAACATGGTCACCGAATCTTGGAACATTTCCAATCAAATAAGGAGTGCATGTGCAAGTTGTGCTTATTCCAAGAGCACCGTAAGCATTGCAGATATCCGCTTGCTTCTTAGCAAACTCTGGAGGGAATCCGAAATCCTCCCAGTTGTCAAGATCAGTTCCTGCAGGGTTAAGTGTTGCAGATATTGTTGCAATTCCACTTTTATCGCTTATTGTACCGTTTTCATTGTAAATGATTTCAGCAGTTCTAGCCAAGTCTTCAAGGTATTCAAGACCTGCTTGACCAATGGTCTTATAGGATACTCCAGACACTTGAGCAGACTTGATGTCAACAAACTTTTCTGCACCGTAAATGTCTCCTAAAGCAATCAAGATATCCATACTTTTTCTAATGGTCTCTCCGTATTCACCATTAGCCATTTTCTCTTCTTCTTTAGTTAAAAACATGATAATCACTGAATTGGACTTTTATAAAATCTCTCTATTGATAGTTATAATTTTATTCATTTGAATATTTATACTTAAATATTAATTAAAAAGCAAATAAAAAAAGAGAAAAAAAATAAAAATAAATGAAATAGAAAAAGAGTGAAATAAAAAAATAGTGAAATAGGAAACTAAGCTGATTTAAAGTATTCCTAATTTTTTAGCAGTGCTGTAATTTACTTTTCCAGTGACTTTTAGTCCTTTTGCCCTTTGGAACTCTTTAACTGATCTTACTGTACAAACGCCATAGATTCCATCAACTTTCAAGTAATGCTTTTTAAAAGTGAGATAGAAACCATTCCTTTTTAGGGCTCTCTGTATTTTCTTTACAGTTAACTTATCTTTACTGCCTTTTTTTATTGTTTTGAAAGTGAATTTCAGTTTAATTTTTTTGCTGGCTTTAATATAATGATCATCACCAGCATAACTAATTACTGCTGTAAAAGTGCCCATCTTCTTGAATCCATCAAGCTTGAAAGTTGCCTTTCCTTTGCTATTGGTTTTGGAAACATAAGTTTTGCCATTAAGCTTCAAGATAACCTTTTTATTCTTTAAAACTTTGTTATTATTGTCTTTCAAGACAATGCTGTAAATTTTAGTAGATGAAATAAGATTAAAAGACTTGTTTTTTGCAATTATTTTGCTTGCAATTTTTGGAATTGAAATATTGCCTGATTGCTCAATATATCCGTAATATGAATTGTCTTCATGATAAACCAAATAAGTGTAATTTCCAGGGTCTAATTGAGGGTAATTCAATAGGGCAATGCCGTTTTTATCTGTAATGTTTGAAATTTTATAAGCAAGCTTATTATCTTTATATATTTCCAAAATGATTTTCTGACCAGACCCTACACCGATTATTGGTAAAATGTCATCGGTGTTCACTAAGCCATTTTCACCCCAATAAGTTACATTATCAAAGACCAGGTTATCGATATCTGGGGAATTGAATGCATTTGCTACGGAATTGTTTCCGATTAACAATGCTTTAATGGTTCTTGAATTTGAAGTGACATTCAAGCAATAAGCAGGTGCCTTATTATCTATAAATGAAGAATTGATTATGAAGTTGGATGGGCTTCCCCTAAAGTAGATTGCAGAACCTGATTTTGTTGCAGAATTGTTTATGAAATCGCCAATGATAGTGTTATTGAATGATGGGAGATAGAAATACAACACCCCTCCAATTCTTGCAGAGTTATTGTAAAAGCTTCCAATGAATGTATTGTTGCTTGCAGTTCCCATAAGGGTCAAGACACCACCGGTTTCAGAAAGGCCAGTGTTGTTTTCAAAATCCCCCTCTAAAAGGTTTCCTATAGCATCTCCATGGATATACAATACTCCAGCACAGTGATCTGCATGATTATCTTTATACTCTCCTTTGATTATATTGTATAGTGCATTTCCATCAACAAAGAAAACCGCACCAGAGAAATTTTCAACATGATTTTGACTTGCAACAAAATCAAGAGTATTGTTCATTACGCTAGCTGCAAAGTAAATGCCTCCACCTCTTAAGGCAGTGTTGCTCTTTAAATTGACATTTGTAAAATTATTAAATGAGCAATCCCCTTCAATATAAATTGCTCCACCGTGATTTTCCGCATGGTTGTTGATGAAGGTTAAATTTGTAAAATTAGAGTTTGATAAGCTGTCAAAATAGATTGCTCCACCATTATCTCCACTAAAACCATTCATGAAGACAATGTTATTTAAAGCAACTGTCTTGGAATCGGTTATTGTAAAGATTCTTGATTTGTTCAATGCATCCAATTTATATCCATTCCCTTCAATTCTGATATTTTTAGAGATGATTATTCCCTCAGTTAAGCCATCATTAGAATAATCATTGCTTAAATGGAGAGTTTCACCATCACCTAATCCATCAATCTTATCTTGAAGTGTGGAAAATTTACCATCATCTATTTCAGAATCACCTAATTCCACATCAGATGGCTCTGAACTGGTTAAAAAAGAATCTGATACTGAAACATCGGAAGATGGAATATTTAAATCTCCTTGAGAGTCAATTTCATAAATTGAATCATCAGCCACATCTGCATCATATGCAGAGATAGAACTTATTGAAAACAATAATAGAATTGAACAAAATAGAATAAAATAGAGTTTTTTATTAATGATGTCA
>JAGCLR010000121.1 GCA_017646885.1 Methanobrevibacter sp.
ACAAATTTGTTTTCTTTAATTATAAAAATTTCAGTCATTTGCATCGTTCATTTGATATTCGTAGATTGTTATTAACTCATCGTCATTAAGCGGTTCTACGAATGTTTCATAAAAATTGATAACCCAATCAATAGAATTGTGGTTATCAGTGTCTTTCCACACACCATCTTTGATTACCGCATAATTCCAATAAGATGTATTATATTTAATATAATTATCTTTTGTTTTGAAATTTAGCAAATAATCTTTTTTGTCACCCATAATAGCCAACATTATTTTATCAGCATCGTGTTTAGGTTCTTGATTTTCAATAACCATTTCCCAAGTGCGCTTATAGATTTTCTGTTTTGCCAAATGAATTGCTGACCAATCTACATCACCTTTGCGACACTGCATTGTTACTGTGCCATCATTTTTGACTAACTCTATTGAATTTTCTTTCCCCAACTGATAAGATGTCCATTTGCCATTAGGATTTGAGTCATCCCAAGCATTACCATCTTCGTCATGTTGTAATGTTTTAGTAAGAAAAGAAAAATATTCAATATCTGTCATTTCTTTAATTTCTGATAAATGATTATGAAGATATTCTAAAACATTAGGGTTATCATTCATTTCAGTTATCATATTTTCGACTGTCAGAATTGCTTTTTTACGCAATTCTGACGCATCGTCTATTTTATATTTTAAAAAATGTGGCACTTTCAATGAAGCATCAAATTGTGCCATTTGTTCTTCTGGATTGTTACCAATCACCATTACACTAAAATAATTCATCATTTATTAATGTATCTATTTCATTATGTACACGTTCCTCAACAGTATCATCTATACGAACTATTTCAGGATTTCTATTCATTTCTCTTCGTAGTGCTAAATCTACACGAATACGTTCAAGATGAGCTGCAAGTCCTTCACCAAAATGAAGAGGTTGAGGTTGTTCATTTTCTTCATCTTCTTCATTATCGTGGTCTTGTGTATTATTATCAAATATGAAGTCATCCAAATTAACTACAAATCTATCTTGTCGTCTTGGATTTTCCATTTCTTCTTGTGCTGGTCTTTCAGCATCAGCAAGAGTTGTTGATAATATTTGTGGTGCTTCAACAAGACCAAATGTACTCCAATCAAGGGTTTTAAAAATACTATCTTTCTTTTCTTCTGTTAATTGGATTTGTTTAAGTTGCATTTCATTTATAGCATACATTGTAGTGTTTTCATAATTTTGTGTATTATGTATATGATGATGTCCATAACACCAAAAATCTAAGTTCATTTTTTTTCCTTTGAAAAAATCATAAATGTTACTCAATGTATGAACTTCTTTATTTACGTCATTATGCAATTCTTTATCAACACGTGCCCAATTTCTTGCACCACTTTTACTTGGAGGATATGCAAAATGAGGGTTGGTATGACTTATGATACCATTAATAATAATTCCATTTTCACATATTTCCTCTAATTTTTCTTGGGAATATATAGGTGCTTCATCTTCCCAATATAATTTCTTTTTATGTTCTTTTTTATGCTTATTTATAACAAACTCTTTTTGTTTACGCCAAGTTCTATCTATAGAAATAGCACCGCCAACACAAAGAATGTTTTTATCATCTATTTTAATAACAGAATAGTCGGGAACTGTTTTGATACGTTCATAATTTATCTTCTGTTCTTCAAAATAAGATGGGTCATCGTGATTACCACGTACAAAATAAATAAAAATATTATTTTGCTCTAACAAAGGTATATATTTGTTAAATATTTGATGATAATATTCTTCTTTATTAAAACCAAAACCACAATCTCCTGCTACTATAATAACGCAATCCTTCATTTCTTGTAAACCGTGAGAACGACTTCCACGTTTATAACACTCAATTTGTTCTTTAATATGAGAAGGCAAATCTTCAAGATGTGTTTTTAATTTTTCCAATACTTCTTTATCATCAATTACTTGCTCAAGTGGAATATCTTCAAAAGACATCTTGTCCACAGCATTAATTCTAATTTTATGGAAAAATTCTTTAAATTCCCCATGAACATCGCCACAAACTATCAACCTTTTAATATCTGAATGGGAATATTGAATCATAATAATTAATGTTTTAAGAAACATAAAGCACATGAATCATGTGCTTTATGTGTTTTAGAATTAAAGACAACCGAATGCCTTTGCAAAGATTTCAGACAATTCGTTCAAGTCTTCTTGAATAATCAAACCATCCTCAGAGTTGTTATTAGGTTCGATAATATCGAAAAGTTCAAAACCTTGCTTCTTTGCATTGTCAATATCACACTTGCGAATTACCAAGTCAGGACGTGTACCCAACAACTTGATAGCCTCAATATTTTTTGCATTGATAGCAGTGCCAAGTGGAGTGAAGTTAAAATCATCGGCAATGTTTACATTTACCTTTGTATTGTTAACCAAACGTTCCACAACCCAAAGCAACTGAGGTTCACATGCGGCAACACTAAGTGCAGTCTCTGCATTAATGTCTTGTACGTTCAAATCAATATTGTTGCTTGAAAGCATCATATTAATCAAACGCTGGATATTCACATTGCTCTCACTGTTAGAAGGTGAATTAGTATCGTAAGCGTAAAGCAAACGGTGGAGTACTGTCTCACCATAACCATCAGTTGTCTTGCTATTGAACTTATTGTGATTTACAATCGCCTCAAACAAGTTGAACATTTTCTGCTCAATTGACGCAAAGATAGGAAGATTAGACTCAAACACGTGGTTTACATCCATATCCTTATTCTTCTCAAGCAATGAGATTGCCTCATTCTCTTGACGCTCATTGATAAGCTTATGAAGCATAATCTTCGGGTCAATATTCTCTCTATTCAAATAATCACTTGTCTGAATACCAAACTTCTCCAAGTAA
>JAGCLR010000122.1 GCA_017646885.1 Methanobrevibacter sp.
AAGGCAGGAATATTTACATTGGCATCCCAGATTTTAGCAATTATTCTGATGGTTTATATTCTATTCATAATTCTATTTTCAATAGTTTCAATAGCATTATCAGTTAATCTATCAATTGCTGTAATTTTAGCTATTGGCACTCCAACAATTGCAATCATTTTAATCTTATTTTTGAAAATAGAAAAAAGGGCAAGTGAAATAGAAAATTCAATTCCAGACTTCTTAAGGCAATTGTCATCTATGCTAAAGGTTGGATTAAGCTTGGAAAATGCATTGGTTGATATGTCTGAGCATGGAAAAGGGCCATTGTATGATGAATTAAGGAGGGTTGTAGTAGAGATAAGAATGGGGAAATCCCTTGATGAATCATTTAGCAATATGGCAATTAGACTCAACTCAAAGGATCTTGAGAGAAGCTTTAAAATAATCCTTAATGCCCATAAAAGTGGAGGATCACTATCTGATATAATTCTTGATGTCAGTGATGACTTAAGGGCTATGCTTATATTGAAAAGGGAACGTAAGGCAAGTGTTATGATGTCAATCATGTTTCTCATCATTGCATCTACAGTGGCCGCTCCGTTTGCACTTGGAATGGTTGGAGTCTATTCCTCCTTTATGATAGAACTTGGAAAAGGTGGAGCAATCTGTGAAGTTGCACCACTTGCTGCAGAGATTTATCTCATAATTCATTCAATTTTAGCAGGTTTTCTAATAGCTTTGATAATGTATGGGGACTTGAAGAAAGGGCTTAGGTATTCCATTCCGATAACATGCTCTGCATTTGCAGTATTCTATTTAATCAACAACTTTGGAGCAAGATTCTTTGGATTAGTGTAATTGGTGTGATATTATGAAAAATATAGATTTAAAATTCCCAAACAGTTTCATTAAAGACAATAAAGGTCAAGGAGCTGTTGAATTGATATTGATTATTGGGGGAATCATTGTAATCATTCTTCTGGTTGTTTCAATGTATAAATCATATTTGGTTGATTTGGGAAATGAAATAGATTCAAATGAATTAAACACCTTAAACAGTTCCTTTGGTGATATTGCTTCTAAATTTGAATAGTTTAAATATTTTACCAAAACTTATTATTGAATAAAACAAATAGTTTATTAATTATTTAAAAATTCAAAGTTTAATGAATAATTTAAATTAAAAAAAAAGTTTAGGAGTCAAAATCATGAAATTCTTAATTAATGGTGAATTCATAGACAAATCAGACCATTATGATGTAATAAATCCATACAATGGAAAAATTGTGGATACTGTTCCAATAGCATATAGAAGTGATGTGGATAATGCTGTTGAAGCTGCAAACAATGCAAAGAAGGCATTGAATGACTTATCTGCAAAGGAAGTTTCAATCAACTAGCAAAACGCTTGTGAAGAGCTTGAAAAGGAAAGCAATAACATTGCAAAGCTGATTGTTGCAGAAGCTGGAAAGCCATATAAGCAAGCTATTGGAGAGCTTCAAAGATCTGTGGAAACTCTGCAGTTTGCAGCTGAAGAGGCAAAGAGGATCTATGGGGAATCTGTACCTATTGATGCAACAGGTCCAACTGAAGCAAGATTCCTTGCATTCACTAAAAAAGTTCCTCTTGGTGTTGTTGGGGCAATAACCCCATTCAATTATCCAGTTAATTTGGCCCTTCACAAGATAGCTCCAGCTATTGCAGCTAAAAACACCGTTGTCATGAAGCCATCTATGGAAGCTCCGCTTTCTGCCTTAAGATTGGCTGAAATAATCAACAACCATTTCCCAGATGGAGTAATTAATTCTGTTACAGGTTATGGAAGTGAAGTTGGAGATGCAATGGTTGTATCAACTGGCATAAACAAGATCTCATTTACAGGAAGTGTTGCTACTGGATTGTTCATCTCATCAAGAGCAGGAATGAAGAAATTGACTATGGAACTTGGTGGAAACGATCCATTGGTCATACTTGAGGATGCAGACATTGAAAAGGCAGTAAGTGCAGCAGTATCAGGTGCATTCCTATTCTCAGGTCAAGTCTGCATTGGTGTCAAAAGAATAATCCTTGACAATAAGCTTGC
>JAGCLR010000123.1 GCA_017646885.1 Methanobrevibacter sp.
CGTATGCATACATTTCCATAGGCTCAAGCTTTTCACCTAATTTGTGTGGCAATTTAGGAACGGTTGGACCTACAATCAAGTCCACTCCTTCAAGCATTTCATTGATTTCGTTTCTAATGACAGTTCTTGCTTGAAGCGCTTTTTGATAGTATTTGCCGCTGAATTCCTTTTGTGAAATGTATGAACCCATTTGGATTCTTCTAAGAACTTCTTCACCACATACCTCTTCGATTCTGGAACCGTATTTTCTTCCGTCATATTTTCTGGTTGCAGAGAAGAATTCCACATAGTTGATAAGATAGTAGGTAGGAAGACAAATGTCAATGTAATTGAAACTCAATTCAACTACTTCTGCACCTAATTCCTCTAGTTTTGCAACTGATTCATCAATGATTGCATTGATTTCATCATTGGTAACTTCCTTGAACTGCTTACAGGTAGCTATTTTCATTCCTGCCAATGGCTTTTCAGATTCTTTGACAGACTCAGCTATTTCAGTGAAGTTTGGAGCCTCCCATTTCAAGGTGGTACATTCAGTTGGGTCATATCCAACGATTGTGTCCAAAGCAAGGGTGATTCCAGTGATGTCACGAGCCATAGGTCCGATTTGGTCTAAACTCATTGACAAGTCAAGCAATCCTTGTCTTGAAACTGCACCATAGGTAGGTTTCATACCGAGCACTCCACAGTGGGAAGATGGGTTTCTGATTGATCCACCAGTGTCGGAACCGATTGCAATGTCACACATTCCGGATGCCACTGCTGCTGCACTTCCTCCACTTGAACCACCAGGGATTCTTCCAGGTGCTGCTGGGTTGTTTACAGCTCCATAGTATGAGGTTTCAGTTGAACTTCCTGCTGCAAACTCATCCATGTTGTTGATTCCTATGATGATTCCATCTTCAGCCTTGATTTTCTTAACAACAGTTGCATCATAGCTTCCGATATAATCCTCTAAGGTTTTGGATGCAGCAGATATGATAAAGTCTTCTACATTTATGTTAGCCTTAATACCAAACACTAAACCAGCAAGAGCTCCGACTTCTTCTCCAGCCTTTATTTTAGCATCAATCTCTTCTGCTTTAGCGATAGCTTGTTCTTTGTTTAATTCAAGAAAAGCGTTAATGTCATCGTTCTTTTCTTCAATAACCTTAATGTAAGCTTCTACATTTTCCTTTGCAGTAATTTCTTGATTTTTAATTGCATTTAATTTTTCAAGGATATTCATTAAAACACCTTACTTTCTTTTAAAACATTGTAATTATGATTTAGTAATTTCGATAATCAAATTATAATATCAAATATTTCAATAAATTTTGACAATGATTTTTTATATAATAATATAATTATATTTTTCAAGTTATATAAACTATTAGTTAGGTTTTAGTTAGGATACACTATTATATCCTATTGTATATTTTCCATTGATTCCAATGCCTTTTTAGACCACTCAGCATCCATTATCATAGCCCTGCCAATGCCAATAAGGTCACAATATCCCTCTTTCAGCAGATTTTCAGCATCTCTTGCTTTTTTTACACCTCCAGTAAGAATCACTGGAACGGAAGATGCCTCTTTAGCTATTTTACTAAGTTCCTTAAAGTATCCTGGCTCTCTGTCATATGGATTTTGAAATCTGCAAAGGCCGCCGCTGATGTCAATCAGATCCACTCCAGAATCTATGAAGGATCTGACAGCTATTGGAATTTCCTCTAATTTGCTTCCCCCTTCCCAATAGTCATAAGCGCCAAAACGAATGGCTACAATGTAGTCTTCACCTACAGCCCTTCGAACTTCCTGAATGATTTCATTAGGCAATCTCAAGCGATTTTCAAGATTTCCCCCATATTCATCAGTTCTTTTGTTTGTGAGAGGGGAATAAAAATGATTTAACATGTATTCATGGGCGGCATGTATTTCAACACCATCGAATCCCGCTTTTTTGGTTCTTATGGAGGCATTTATAAAATCGTTTTTGACTTTTTCAATATCCTCTTTTGTCATATTGTTTACACTTGATTTATCATATGAAATTGATTGAGGCCTCGCATGATTCAATTGGGCTATTGCAAAACAGTTTTCCTTGTGAATTGCATCAGTCAATTTTTTAAAGCTGTCTATAACAGAATCATCTGCCATGGAAAGCTGTCTTTGAC
>JAGCLR010000124.1 GCA_017646885.1 Methanobrevibacter sp.
AAATTTTACATTTTCACAAAATTTTGATAAAAAATTTCCACAATTTTTCACAATTTCATTTTTGTGCAAAAATCATATAGTAACATTTCATTAAATGATACTTTATTCAAAATGATTTAATTTAATTAATCATAAAATCAATTTAATTGAATTATATAGTCTGATTATAAAAATGAATTTAGTATATCTACATCTAACACTTTAAAAATAGTAATTTAATAAATTTTTAATCTTGAGATAATCTTTAAGATAATTTTTGAGATATCAAAAAAATAGAAATTTTAAAAAAAGTTAAAAAAATTTGAAAAATTAGAAAATTTGAAAAAAAAAATAAAAAATAGAAAAAATAATTAATGAAATAATTTATTAAAAAATTATTTTTCAATTGAAATTATTTTTTTATTCATTAGTCATATTTTGGATTTCACTGAGAAGTTGATTCAACACTTCCTTGCCAAGACCTTCAATATATTTTATTGATCCTGCACATTCGTGACCTCCACCATCAATACCTGCTTGAGGTATCTTATCTGCAAGACTAATGACTATATTGTTCACATTGAATCCAAAGATCTTATGTACCGAATCAGTTGCCCTTAAAACTCCAAAGTCAGGGCCATGTCCAAGGGTAATGATTGGCTTATCTTCACCAATCTCCTTTACAATCTTATCATGGACAAATCCACAGGTTTTTCCAGGAGCAGGGAAAGTGAACTTATGAGCATATTTTTCAACATCCAAAACGTTGAAGTAGATTCCATTTTCCAATTGGACTCTCTTGACATTAGGTAATGTTGCTTTCATTTGAATATCTACACGTTTTAGGTATTCCTTGTATAATGCTTCAACCATCTTTGGATGCTTGTCAAGATTGTCTACACCTAAAATGGTATCTATGATTCCTCTACCGTTCATGAATCTAAGGAAGTAAGCTTCAAAATCAATACACTCCGCAATTTTCTTCAATTGCTCTCTATCATATCCTTTTTCAGATGCAAGCTTTACATATTGTTCCACTTCATCCGCTTCTGCACGGTCACCTAAAACCGCAACAGCAGGCAAGTGTTTCACTAATTCTTCAACATCTGGATTAATGATATGTGCAACTTCAGTAGCTAATGCTCCAGCAGTTATTTGGGAGTCTCCTCCAACAAGATAAGGATTTACATGAGTGTCAACATATTCATCCACTGCAACGGTACCTGCAATAATGTCATCATTATTGCATTCTACGCTTCCATCAATTGTTTCTCCACTTTTCAATGTTTTTGTAATAAGTTCTCCAGGGAAGTGATGGTCAATGACCACTATTTCAATGTCATAGATTTTTGCCTGCATCAATGCCACAATGTCTTCCTCAGTTGAACCGTTATCCAACAATACAATCAATGGCAATTTTTGCCCATGTCTTTCAAAGTCTTCCAATGCAAATGAGAGGTCCTTAACTACATCCTCCAATTCGTAAAATGGAGCTTTACTTGGGGAACGTTTGAAGTAATGGTATTCAGCATCATTATCTGGATTGAATTCCTTTAATAAAGGAATGACTGCTTTTTCCATTGCAACTCCTGCACAGATCCCATCTGCATCTGCATGGTGTCTGACAAGAATTGATCTTCCATCAAGAATGGCTCTTCTGATAACCTTTGCAGCTTCTCTCATTTTAGGCTTTAGCCTGTCTAAAACTGGGCTTTGGATTAGGAAATCAACATCATCAGGTTCCGCTTTTTTATCTAAAGCAATATCAATGAATTCCTTCATCTTATTTGCTTCTTCACCTTCAAGCTTTTCAATGCTGCTTGACTCTATTTGAATTTCACCATTATGCTTATTGACTTCTCCAATTACTTCTACAATGTCTCCTATTTCAATTTCAGGATACATCCTAACTCCAGGTTCATTAAATGCTGCAGCCCAGGTAATTGCAGTCTCATCAGTAATTGTAAAAATAGTTGGTCCGGAAGTCTGTTGGATTTGTATAACTTCTCCATGGACTTTAACAATGCTACTGAGTGAAGAATCATCAAGTGTTTCGATTTTGGTTCTTTGGATGTTTTTCTTGACTTTTTTAATCACATATTCTCCTTTGAAAACACTTGCAGGAGCCATGTCAACTTCACGTTTTCTCTCTTTGATTTGGGTGATTCTTACAAATACATAATCTCCAACTTTATTTGAGGAATTACGTGTTCTCATGAGTCCCCAAACCTGATTGTTTAAGCTGACAAAAATACCGTATCTTTCCACTCTTGTGACTTTACCTCTATAGATGGAATTAAGCTCCAAATCGCTCATTTCACATAATCCATCTAATTCATAAACAATTTCCTTTCCAGAGATGTCAGATTCCACAATGAGTTTTTCCGGATTTTTCTCTCTTTCAGCTTGTTTTTTCATCTTCTCTTCTTCTTGCTTTTCTGCGCATTCATCACAGTAATTCTTATCAGAGTCAATACGTTTTCCACAATCATTGCAAACAGTAATTTCACCGGTTCCATTACAGTAGGAACAGTCTTCCAAGACATCTACCATTCCCTTTCCATCACATACTTCACATGGAACATCTTGATCTGCATCTAAATCAAATTTAGCTCTAGCATTACTGTTCACGCCTTTAAAGTGATTTTTCATTTCAAATGTATCTACATAACCGGTTCCATCACAATTTTCACATATTTTTGTATCCACAACAATAGACCCGGTTCCATTACATTTAGGGCATGCTTTTTTCATTTTTCCCCCTCACAGATCTTTCTTATAATTGAATAATTCAAATAAAAGTATAACTTATTATGTTGAATAATCATTTTTTAGATTATTTTTAGATTATTCCTGCTTTTTTGAATAATCCTGAGTTTTCCTCTACTAATTGATTTCTTTCACCTTGAAGTATCACTGCTTTTTTCATTTGCTCATTTGCTGATTTAGCATATGAATTTCCTGAATAAGGATCATTATTTGCATAGTATTGAATAGCTAAATAAAGCTCATCACTTGCCTTTTTCTTCAATGACACTTCTTCCTTAATCAAATCAATATACTCTTTATAAACGCTTTCATTTAAGTCATCCTGATACTCTTCAATTTCTGAAAGCTTTGTTTCTGCATCATTAAATTTTTCCTTTGCAATTTGAATGTTATTGTTTCCGCTTGCATAGTCACGGCTATTGATGGAGCTGATTGCAGCGTTATAATCATTATCTCCTTCAGTAATATCGGTGTTCAAATCTTTCATTCTACTGTTTATATTATCAATAGGGCCATTAATACAACCGCTTATACTAACAACTGCTATCAATATCAAAACAATTAATATAATATCTTTTCTCATGCTATCAAATTTAATTTTTTTAATTTTAAATAATATTTTTAATTAGTTAATAATTTGATAAATTTAATTTAAAAATATTTAACTTATATAATATTAATATTATGAATTTCATATTTAATAAAATTTAGTAATTTGATGAAAAATAGTAAGAATAGTGAGATAGTGAGAATAGTAAATTAGTAATGATAGTGAGAATAGTGGAATTAGAAAATTAGGAAAATAGTAAATTAAAATGTTTTTTAGAAAAAATAAAAAATAGAAAAGTATTATTTAAAATAAATAATACTTAGGAATGCCATAAACCGTGGATGTTACAATATTCAATAGCTTTTACATCTTCAACTTCTGCATTTACATCGAATACTGCTTTAGGTTCATCACCAGGTTTTAAGTTTGCACGGTAAACTTGATCTCCTACAATTAATTCAACAAAATTAATGTAATGTTCTTCTAACATTGGGTGTGCTTCTTCTCCCATAGTTACGACAATTTTGCCATCTTCTTTAGTAATTACAGGGATGTGTTTTACTCCACCTTCTGGTAATTGTCTAGGTTCTAAAAGTTCCATTGCTTCTCCACAGCAAACTAATTCTCCAGCGCCTTCAACAATAGCTTCCACCATGTTTCCACAGTGGTTACATCTGTAAATTTCATTAATCTTAGCCATATAATTGCCTCCAAATAATAATTAATTGTAGTTTGTTCCTTTCAATATTTAAAGTTTTATATAATTAAAACATTTATGTTTTCATTTGAAAATTTCATCGATTTTTCATTATTTTACTTTATTTTGATTTAAATTTTGAAATATTTTATAAAAACTTTTTATATTTGTAAAAATATAAATATAAAGTAAGATATTAAATTTCAAAAAAGTTTCCATGAAAAGTTATTTAATCCTTTATTTTCATGTTTTTTATAAGTTTTTAAATGCTTTTTTGAGATTTGAAATTTTTAATAGATTTAAGAAAATGAAATTTAAAATTTAATAGGCATAAATTGAAATTATATGGATAGTTAAGTGAAATTTAAATATGTCTATGTTTAAGCGATGTGAGAGTATGAGTTTAATTATTGCTTATGTTGGAAAGAAAGGATGTGTAATGGCAGGAGATAAGAGAAGAATTGCCTATTTTGGTTCTAAAGAGGAACGTGAGCTTTTAGAACAGGAAATTTACACTGGTGAAATCACTAATGATGAAGAATTGTATGCAAGAGCTGAAGAGCTTGATATAAGTTTGAAAATAACTGATGATGCAACTAAAGTAAAAAGCTTAGAAAATGTAGCAGTCGGTGAAGTCAGTTCAAGAGGAACTATGGAAACCAAAAGAAAAAGAATCTATGGTACAACCAATGGTTTCCAGATCATTGAACTTACCGGTTCTGAGATTGTAAACAGAAAAAGAGGAGACTCTTCCATTATTGTATTTGGAAATAAGATTACAAAATCATTAGCTAATGAAATGCTTAAGAAAAGATGGAAACCAAGCTTTAGCTTAAAGTATATGGGAGATATCTTCGGACAAATCTTAGATGATATTTCTAAAAAGACCCCTTCTGTAGGCACTAAATATGATGTAGTTATCCAACAGAATGATTTGTATATTGATAAAGTCCAACCTTATTTGGATGAAGTCATTGAAATGGATATAAATCTTTTAGCAAAGTTCAGAGCTAAACTTAGAGAAGACTTATTGCAACAGAATGAAACAATTAAATTGGCTTCCACAATTATCGATGAAGGTCCTGTAGGAATTGTTGACTCAATTGATGATAAGATGATTCAAGTAAAATTAAACCCTGATGTAAGGGCATTTGACATCAATTGGAAACTTCTTGCAAAGCCTGGTGAAAATGTTATCATGTTTGTTGAAGGTGACGATGAGGCATTATTGAAGGACCAAGTTGTAATTGAAAATGAAGTTTTATGCATTAAACGTAATAAGGCTAATTTAAAATGTGATATCATTTTATGTCATCTTGAATAAATAGTTTATAATTGATTTTGCGTTTATTTTATAAAAGGTGACAATAATGAAAATTACATTTTTAGGCTCTGGAGGTGGTAGATTTGCCACCATTAGTCAGAAGCGAATGACTGGGGGCTTTAGAATTGATGATTTTGGAGGAAAGAATTATCAAGTTGACCCAGGTCCTGGAGCATTGGTCAGGTCTTATCAGTTTGGCGTAAATCCAACTAAAATTGACGGGGTCTATATTTCTCATTCCCATACAGACCATTATAATGATGCTGAAATATTCATTGAGGCAATGACAAGAGGAATGACAAAGAATAATGGTATCATTATGGGAAGCCAATCTGTTTTTGAAAAATTCCAACGTTGGGGCCCTGCAATTTCAAGTTATCATAAAAGCAATTCTAAAAATTTGATCTTGACTCCTAATAAGATAGCACGTTTTCCTTCATTTACCATTAAAGGTACTGAAACAAGACATGGAGACCCTACAGGTGTTGGTTTCCAAATAGAAAATAATGGATTTAAGATATCATACACTGCTGACACTGAATATTTTGATGAATTGCCAAAATATCATAAAAACGCAGACATTTTAATAGGCAGTGTCTTAAGGCCTGGAGCAAGATCCATTAGGGGACATATGTGTACTGATAATTTCATTGACATTGTTGAGCAGGTCAAGCCGAGCTTAGCGATTATGACCCACTTCGGTTTCAAGATGATTGCTGCAAATCCAGTTGAAGAGGCAATAAGAGTCTCTAAAAAGACAGGAGTCAGAACTTTAGCTGCTTTTGATGGTATGAAAGTGGATATCAATGATAAATATCCTGAACGTTCTAAAATGATTCGTCTTAAGGACAGGTTTGCAAATCGCATAAAACAAGAGGATGTCTATTCCCTTAATTTTGAATCAAAACCAAATAAAAAAAGGAATAATAAGAAAAATAATTATGACAATTAAATTATTTTCTTATTTTATTTTTTTAATATGTTATTTTTTATTATTCTTTTTAAAATTTTTTTTAATAATAATTTTCTAATACATTATTTTTTTGCTATTTTTCCATTTCATGTAATTTCAAGATTCTTTCATGAAATTCGTATCTCAATTTAAATGGATTTATTTAAGTTTGTAGGATGTATAAATCCTCCGCGAATCATATGGTCTACTAAAATGATAGCTGTAGCCGATTCGGCAACTGCAGTGACTCTTGGACATATGCATGGATCATGTCTGCCACTGATTTCAATTGTTGCATTTTCTCCTTTTTCAAGGTCAATGGTATTCTGTATTTTAGAGATTGAAGGGGTTGGCTTAACTGCAATCCTTGAAACGATAGGCATGCCATTGCTCATGCCACCAAGAATTCCTCCAGAATTATTGGTTTTAGTTTTTATACTCTTATCCTCATCATAGTAGAACTCATCATTAATCTCAGATGCTGATGATTTTGCACTTTCAAAACCTAAACCGATTTCAACTCCTTTCACTGCATTAATGCTCATTAATATCTGTGCCAAGTCACCGTCAAGCTTTCCGAATACTGGCTCTCCAAGTCCTGCAGGTACTCCAGTTGCAATTGTTTCAACGATTCCCCCAACTGAATCCCCTTCCTGTTTTTTGGAAAGAATCAGTTCTTCCATAAGTTTTGCAGCCTCTTCATCACCACATTTGACGTTGTTTCTTTCAATGGAATCTTTCAAGTTTTCATAATCTATATCTTTTGCTTTGATATCGCCTATTTGGACAACGTGGGATATTATTTCAATGCCTTGGGTCTTTAATAGTTTCTTTGCAATAGCTCCTCCAATAACATGTCCTATGGTGATTCTACCGCTTCCACGGCCTCCTCCATTGTAGTCGTAAATTCCATATCTTTCCAACCAGCAGTAATCTCCATGTCCTGGCCTTGGAGTGGTTTTAATGTT
>JAGCLR010000125.1 GCA_017646885.1 Methanobrevibacter sp.
AGTAATCATAATAGCTTACAAAGTATTCTACAGCATTTTCAGGGAAAAAGACCTTGAATTCCTCGTATAATTGTGCAGCCAATGTCTTGTTATGAGATATGATCAATGTTGGCTTTTGCACCTTTTCAATGATATTTGCCATTGTATATGTCTTACCGGAACCGGTAACCCCTAATAGTGTCTGTTCATGATATCCTTTCTTGATACCGTTTACCAGGGATTCAATGGCTTGTGGCTGGTCACCAAGTGGCTTATATGGAGATTTAAGTTTGAATTCTTTCAATTTATCACCTAATGAAAAAACATTGTTCGTTAGAATCTTTTTTAGTATATACTATTATTGGCATTATTTAATATAATTGTATCTATTCTAAAAGTTTGAAATGGATGCAATATCTTTTATTCAAAAGTTTTTTTCAACATACTAAATCTTAATTTAGTTAATGTAAAGCAAAAATGATATATATTATTATAAAAATATTATATAATGTATATATTTATAAGTGAATATTCCATATTCAAACTAGAAATAGAAACTAAAATGGGTGAAAATCACTTTAAATTATATGTAATTAAGTTCTGATATTTATAGAATTTATGTATTTGACTCAAAATTTTTAAGGAGGATACAAAATTTATGAAATTTAAGAAATCACATGTCCTTTTGATTTCATTGATATCCTTGTTCCTTTTATTGGGAATGAGTTCAGTATCTGCTGCAAGCGATGCTGATGTAATTGCTCAGGATATGGCAATAGATGATGTCAGTGTTATCGGGGATGTTGATAACAATTTAAATGATGTTGAAACCTTATCCGAAGGAGAAGAAACTGTTCCTGATGAGCCTGGAACAGGCGATGGTAGTGAGGAAGGTGGCGAAAATCCAGTTGAGGATTCCATTAACACTACAATAGATGCAGAAGATCATGAATTCTCCTATGGAGATACCATTAAGATTAATTATACTCTCACTGATAATGAGAGTAACCCTATTAATGATACTAATAAAAGCAATTTTATAGTATATTACAAGAATGCTACTGGTGATGGAGACTTTAACACTACAGGTTTCAGCATAAACAATGAATCTCAAATTGTCTTAGATCAATTGGGTGTTGGAAATTATTCAATTAATATTCAATTCCTCAACAGTACAATTGGAGATAAGAATTACACTGAATCTAATAAAACCATTAGTTTAAACATTACTAAATCAGGTACAAGATTCGATGCAGATGTTGCAGTAGTTCAAATTGATGAGGATGTAATAATTCCTTTCAAGATTTATATAGATTGCAATAAGACTCTAAATGTCGATGTAAGCAGATTATATGTTACTGTTAATGATACAGAATATAGCTTTAAAAATATCACTGGTGGAAATAATGTAACCAATGGTATTAAGTTAACTAATTTCACAAAAAATGGAACAGGTTATTATACCATTTTCATTAAGTATAACGGTACTGATAATTGTGAAGAATCTAGTATTACATTTGCATTGCATATAGTTGAAAACAATACAATTATTGCTAATGATACATTTAAAGTAAATGATTCTAATAAGACAATAACAATTCCATTTTCAATAACTAATTCTGGAAATGTAACAGTTGAAGATGAAGAAACTGGTGAAATCAATACCACTATCAATGTTACTAACTCAACAGTAAAGAAAGAGAATTTAACATTGATTTTATTATATGATAATGGAACTGAAAATGTTACTCATGTAGTTGATCCTAATAACTACAATTTAACTGGTGAAATAGGAAATTACTCTATTGAGTTAAATGTTCCTATGGATTTCAATACTACATTATACAAAGCTCAATTAGTAATCATTTATGCAAATGACACTTTAAATGAAACAAACAAAACAATCAATTTAGTTGCTTTCAAGGAAGTAATCGTAGTTCCTGAGGGAGATGGAGATCAAGCTGATTACCAATTTGGAAACTTTACATTCAAATTAGTTGATGCTAATGATCCAAACGTTATTATAGCTAATGAAAACGTTACTCTTACTGGATTCTGGTTCTATTCAATCACTGAAAGAGGAACATCATTATCAACTTCCAAATCTTTCATTACTGATGAAAATGGTATTTTTGTATTTAATGATACAATGTTGAGTTTAAATATTGATCAAGTAGCGCTTTATTATAACTTTACCTCACTTGCTGCAGGTAATTATAATGCTACATTCGCAACCAGCGGATTTTATCAAGTAATCGGTAAGAATAATATCACAGTTAATCCAATAGATGCAAGAATCATTGCTGAAGACCTTACAGGTGAATATGGTGTTCTTTTACATTATACTTTCCAATTATTCTCTGACAAGTATAATGCACCAATTAAATTTGCTAATGTTCAATTTGTGATTAATGCTTCCAATATCAATGCATTTAGAGATGGAGTAACCAATGAAACTGGATGGTATACAAGTCCAGATTTAAACTTAACTGCTAATAGCTATAATTTAACTCTTAAAACCACTGGAGATAACTTAATTTGCAGTGATGCTAAAGCTACATTAAATGTTACACAAAGAACAGCTACTTTAAGCGCTTCCAACAGAACCATTTACTATAACTCTGATTATGCAGCTATAGTAAAATTAACAGACAAGAAAACCGGTAAAGCTGTAGCAAATGCTTATGTTTGGATAAGAATCTACACTGGTTCCAAATACACTGACTTCGTCGGTAAAACCAATAAGAACGGAAACGTTTATGTAAGCACTCCATTGTCTGTTGGAAAGCATAAGATCGTGTTCCAATCTATTGATAACAACTATAATGCTAGCCAAATTACAAGATACGTAACTGTAAAAACAGCTCCGGCTAAATTTTCAGCTCCAAAAGTATCTACATACTATAAATCCGGCAGAGTTTTCAAGATTAAATTGATCAACACTAAGACCAATAAGCCAATCCACACCGGTACAATGAACATTAAGCTTTACATTTCTAAAAACAAGTACTATAATTACACTGGTGTAAGTGACGCTAAAGGTTTTGTTCAATTTAAAGCAACTCTAAAACCTGGAACTTATAAGGTTGTTGTCAGCGATTATGACAAAGGATACACTGCAAAAGCTGTAACAAGTCAAATTAAAGTTAGCAAATCTCCTATTAAGATTGCTCCTACAGCTTTAAAAGTTAAAAAAGGCAAATACTTTAAAGTTAAGGTAACAAGCACTAAAAGCAAAAAGGTCCTTTCTGCTGTAAAGGTTAAAGTGAGAGTCTACACTGGCAAGAAGTACAAGACTTACACTATCAAAACCAATAAGAAAGGAATCGCAAGCTTGAAGATTAAGCAGAAAGTAGGAAAACACAAAGTTATTCTTACTCCTTACCAAACCAAGTATTACACTGCTAAGAAAGTTACTAAAACTTTAAAAGTCGTTAAATAATTGGAAAATTAACTCAAAATTAGTTTAATTAAGAGATTTATTCTCTTAATTCTTTTTTTATTTTTTAAAACAAGTTTTTATAAATTTTATAGCATTACTATTTTTCACTATATTTTTACTATTTTTAAGTTGATATTTTATAAAAAAAGAAATGATGATTATTTCAAATCATCTGTATTGATTAGATCACTGTTCATCAATGATTTCATTGTATCAATGTCTATTTGTCCAGGAGCTGTGTTGTCATTCACTACAGCAAATGTAAATGGAGCATTGAATTTAGACGCAATAACCCTTGTATAGCTTCCCAATTCTCCCATTGATATAGCTACAACATTGTCAAAATGAGATAATATAGGTAGAATTGTAAGAGTATCCTCAAGAGTATTAGGCATTACAGCTATTTTTGCAATGTCTCCAAGCTCCTTTTCCTGAATTACAATGTCCATAAGTATATCAAGGGCTGGAGTTTGCTTGAAGTTATGGTAAGAAATAATTGATGTAACACCAGTTTCTGTAATTGATTCAATGAGTTCCCTATCTGTTTGAAGCTCTACATCAACGTAATCAGCCACATCACAGCATTCTCTAAGTATAGCTATTCTATCATCTTCGCTACCTCTAAATGAACCTCCTTCCTTCATGGTCCTATTTGTAGCGATTGTAGGGAAATTGATCTCCTCTATGATTTCCTTTACGATTTGAGGATTAGGATTGTCCATTCCATCTATTCTAAGCTCTAGAATATCCGCTCCCTTTATGATGCATTCATTTGCTACCTTCAGGATATCCTCCTTATTCCTTTGAAAAATCGGAATGGCTATTTTGGTTTCGCTATACACTTTCTTACCTCATTGAAAAATAATTGTTATTACTATTTTTGTCATTAAATCTTTTAAGTATTATTATATTTAATTTTATGAATTATAAACTTATTTAAAATAGCTTTTTATAAAAATGATTATTAACTATAAAGATAAAAGATATTATTGATATTATGAAAGTTGTAGCTATTGGTGCAGATATTTCAAGCAATGATGTTTCCGTTTCCGATTCATTAGTTGAAAGCATTGAAAAGGACATTCCTAAACTCTTGGAATTGGGAGCAAGAAAGGCAGCTTTAACAAATGTCACAGGTGATGATGTTGTAATCACTGCTTTTGTTGAAGATGAGCTATTGGAAACAGTTAATGCAGGTATTGTAGAAATATTAAGAAACAATGCAGAAGATTTAGGTGATGTGGCAGGAATCTCCGAAGACCCTGATAATGGAGGGGAAGGAATCTCCTATGCAGAGGCAAACCTCGAGGAAGGTGAGTTTCAGGATGCAATCATAATGGCCTTTGACACTTATGGGGGAGAGTCATTTGTAGCTGATGTGGCTAATTCTGTCATAGAGGCAGCAAGTGGAATGAAAGCAGTCACTGGAGTCAGCGATAAGATAGGTACAAGAACAGATATTCCTGGAGTGGGTTATGTATCAACTGATGATACAGATGATCCTGTTGTAGTTGTTTCAGTGAATGAATTGGAACAGATAGCAGTTGTTGCAAGTGCAATGATTGGAGCTGCTTTAGGAAATAAGAACACCTATCTCGTAAAGAGGCATACTGCATGCAATGTGCTTCCAGGAAGTGTCTTGGTATCTGTAACTGCATTAATGAATGGAAATATGATAGATTTATCTATACCATTTGAAAACAAAACAAGAATTTTAGGTTAAGTATCATTTTAATTAATTTTAGATACTATTATTTTAATTATTTTTAATAAAGTATTAGTTTAATTAATCATTAATTAGAGTATTCTTTATTAAAATTCTTTTCTTATTTTTCCTTATTTTTACTGCTGATTTTTTCTATTTTTTTTACTGATTTTATACATTTTTTAAAAATTAATTATACTAGTAATTTAAATTTTTTATATAAATAAATGATTAACTATTTAATATTTAAGAACTATATATAATAGTGATTAATAATTTTTAAGATTATTATCTAGATTTAAACTTAATTTAATTAATTTGAAATAAACAATTATTTAAAATTCGATTGTGATTCATATGATAATATTAAATGAAAATACAAAATGTTTAGTGCAAGGAATCACTGGAAAACAAGGTCAATTCCACACTGAACAAATGATGAAATACAATACAAAGATTGTAGCAGGTGTTACTCCAGGCAAAGGTGGTCAAGAGGTTTGCGGAGTTCCTGTTTTTGATTCTATTGAAGAAGCTAAGGAAAATGTAGATGTAAATGCATCAATCATATTCGTACCAGCACCATTTGCAAAGGATGCTGCATTTGAATCCATTGATCATTTGGATTTGGTTATTATAATCACTGAACACATTCCTATTCATGATACTATGGAAATCATGGCTTATGCAAAGGCAAAAGGAGTAACTGTTATTGGACCAAACACTCCTGGTGTAATCTCCCCTAAAGTTGGAAAACTCGGTATTATGCCAACCCATATCTTCTCTGAAGGAGATGTAGGAGTCATTTCCAGAAGCGGTACATTAACTTATGAAATTGCAAGCCAATTAACCCGTGCGGGAATTGGACAAAGCACTTGCGTAGGTATTGGAGGAGACCCTGTTATCGGTACTCCATACATTGATGTATTGGATATGTTTGAAAACGACCCTGATACAAAAGAAATCGTATTGATTGGTGAAATCGGTGGAGGAGCTGAAGAGGCTGCAGCTGAATACATTAAGGAAAACATTACAAAACCTGTTGTAGCTTATATTG
>JAGCLR010000126.1 GCA_017646885.1 Methanobrevibacter sp.
AAAACAAAATTCAATTTATGGCCGCAATTAGCGCAATGGCCATTCTTTATTCTATTTTTATCGCTGTTGCAGTACCTTTCCCTTGCTATCAATAGCTCTCCGCAATTAGGGCAATAGCTATTGTTGTCAGCAGGCATGTTTCCCAAATAAACGTATTCGATTCCCATGTCAACAGCTATCTCCTTAGCCCTTAAGAGGTAATCTATATTTGTTGGGCTCTTGTCCCTCATCTTATGCATTGGGAAAAACCTTGAAAAGTGAATGGGAACCTCCTCTCCCAATTCCTCCAATACGAAATTGCAGATTAATCTTATGTGGTCCTCATCCGTATTCAAGCCATTTATTAGTAGGGTGGTTATTTCCAAATGAGTTCCATACTTATTTTTTCCTTCATAAATAGCTTTTAGATTGTCAAGGACAATATCCAATCTGCTTCCACATATTTCCCTATACAATCTCTCATCAAAGAACTTCAAGTCAATGTTGAAGGCATCAATGAATTTCAGTGTCTCACCCAATGATTCCTCACTCATGTAGCCATTTGAAACATATACATTTTTAAGATTTTCCCTATGTGAAATCAAGGAGGTTTCACGGGCGAAGTCAAAGTATAGCGTAGGTTCATTATAGGTCCAAGAAATCGATAGGCAATTGTCATTAATGGCATTTTTAACGATGGTTTCTGGCAGTATTTTAGTTGAGTTGTATTCATTGTAAGAATTCATTGAAAGCATATAGTTCTGACAGTTCAAACATGAGAAATTACACCCAAAACCACCAATTGAGTATGTTGATGAGCCAGGCAAAAAGTGATAGAGAGGCTTCTTTTCAATAGGATCAATGTGTGATGAAGCGATTCTTTGATAGTTGATTGAAAACAGCTTGCCATCAATGTTCTTTTGAGTCTTGCAGAATCCTAAACCATCATCAGCTATTCTGCACATCCTTCCGCATAGATTGCATTGGACTGGTTTTAGAGCTGATGAATCATCTTCGTATAGTTTAGTGTAAAAGCTGGATTCCTTCATCATAAAAACACCTGATAAAAATAAGTTCATTATCCCTTATTTGAGATGTTGATAACCCCTTGAGCTTATTTTTTCAATTTGACCATTTGAGAGTACTATTTCAATTGTATTTTCATCAGTGATTTCGCCTATGACATAATAATTCATTTCCTCAGACAATTGATTCTTCAGTTCTTCATTTATTGTAAACAAGAATTCAAAATCCTCTCCCACATGGAGGACGAGATCAAGGTAACTTAAACCTAATATATTGGCTATTTCCTTGAATTCATCCTCTACAGGAAGCTTATCCTCATAGATTCTTATTCCTTTAGTATAGGAATCGGATGAATTGCTTTCATACTTCTTATCTGAATTCAAGATTTCATAAAATTCGCTTGCAAGGCCATCTGTAATGTCTGTTGCAGAAACTCTATTTTTTGCAGTGTTGCAGTCTCTTAAGATGTGGCCTTCTTCATATTTCGCCTCTGGCTTTAATGCCTTTAATAAAGCCAAATCAATTATTGTTGGATCTATTTGATTGATTTTGTCTATCTTTTCCTGATAGAGATCTTGGTCCTTTTCCCTAAGGCTTAATAATTCAAATCCAAGTGCAGCGTATCCCAATTCATCGCTGATGCAAACAAGGTCTCCCTTTTCAAATCCGTATTTCATCAAGGCCTTGTCCTTATCCACCTGACCAATGGCTGTTCCTGAGATTATTATCTCATTTGCCTCGTTTGTGTCGCCACCTATAAGAGGAATATTGTAATTGTCACAGGCCCTAATGACGCCGCATATCAAATCATCAAAGTCATCCAACAGCATGTCTTTAGGAATGGCTATGTTCAATAAGAATCCAATGTTTTCTGCACCCATGCTGGCAAGGTCGCTTACATTGACTACAACTGACTTGTATCCCATTTGAAAATAAGTCATGCCTTTTGGGAAGTGGGTTGATTGAATCAGCATGTCTGTTGTAGTGACCAAATAGCTATTGCCATCCATGTCAATGCTTGTAAGTGCAGAATCGTCTCCAATTGATGTTGCAAAATTGGAAAGGTCATTGTCATTG
>JAGCLR010000127.1 GCA_017646885.1 Methanobrevibacter sp.
TGTGTACAATCGATTACTTTTCCTTTCTTGTCTTCGCCTGCTGCAAAAGTAGTGATTGCCTCGTGCAAATCGGTATTGAAATCAGCATCAGTGGTATCGATGGCCTTCACATCATTGGTAGCTAAGAACCCTACGAACTTGCTATAGATAAGTTCTATTCCTTGACGCAGCGCCTCAATGTCATCAGTTTTCTCCATCGCTAATTTGGCACGCTCAAAATCATCCACCAATGGCAACATATCTTTGAAAATACGCTCACCAGCAGTAGTCATGAGTTCAAGTTTCTCTTTGTTGGTACGACGACGGAAATTGTCAAACTCTGCCATCTGGCGCAGTTTGAGATCTTCCAACTCTGCCACACGTGCCTCGAGTTCTGCCACTTTGGCTTGCAATGGGTCAGTATCTGACACTTCTTCGGCCGCAGTTGCTTCACCTCCATTCACCGTTTCACCGTTGTTGACTGTTTCAATTGTTTCTTTTTCAACCTGATTCTCAACAGGTTGCTCTACTTGTTTTTTATCTTTATTCTTTGTCATAATCAAAATTTATTACTTTGTAATACTTTATTTCAAAATTCGTGCCACAGACAAAAAGACTGCCATAATGGCAGAATTAAGAAAATCACCGCCACTATCTCTTGCATTTATGACTCAAACAGAACACTTATTAAGATTTCTTTCCCTTGTCCCTTAGCTATCTCCCTCGGGTAAAAGACCAAGGAGAAGCCAAAGAAGAACCAAGGAACGACCTAAGAACTCCGAAAGTATAGAAGTGCATTTTATTAAGATTGCCGTTTCTTTTCCCTTTCTTTTACCTTGCCTTATTCCACCGAGAGAAGACCGAGAGACGACCGAAGGAACTCCGACAGAATACCTTATGACTAAAAAAGCATTTTTCTTAAGATTGAGTCCTAAAAAGGTTGACTTGCTTCCCGAAAAAGTTGTCTCCCCTCCTAAAACAGTTGACTCCATTCCTGAAACCGTTAACTTACATTTCTCGCCTCTACACCAACTCTACACCCTAAACCAGAAAAATCGTGCCAAAATACGATTTTTCTTGCACATCCGCAAATTTTGTAGTACCTTTGCACCCGTAATGAGTCCATTCCTTGGGGTTATGTCTTTAAAGTTAGGTAGTTACAAACATAATAAAGCCTTTATTAAATTAGAAATTTACTCCCATCATAAACTTAAAATTATGAACAAATTAGGTGTTATCTTAGTAGTTCTTACTTCCTTATTTAGTTGTGATTTGCCCAATTCACATGAGCCTGAAAATCCACCTATAGAAAATCCAGAAACCAATATTGATAAACATGAATTTGTTGATTTAGGATTAAGTGTAAAGTGGGCGACATGCAATGTGGGTGCCAATGAACCTAATGAATATGGTGATTATTTCGCCTGGGGTGAAATAGTGTGTAAAAAAAATTATGACTGGCATACGTATAAATGGTGCCATGGTAGCTCCACAACATTGACGAAGTATTGTAATAAAGAAAAATACGGTATTGTAGATTATAAAGCTGTTCTGGATAAAGAAGATGATGTCGCAGCAATCACTTGGGGTGGTAATTGGCGTGTACCAACAATGGTGGAGTTTGACGAATTGCGTAAAAATTGTACTTGGGCATGGACTTGTTATAATGGAATATATGGTTATAATGTAACTTCTAAAAAAGAAGGTCATACCCATTGCCATATTTTTTTGCCAGCCAGTGGCTATAAATCGTTATCAAGTACAAAAGAGGAAAACAAAGAAGCTTATTATTGGTCTAATTTAATTGAGACGGATGCTCCATTTAGGGCATACGGATTACACTATAATTCTGGTCCTAATGGGTATATTGGAGTGGGGAGTTATCTAGGTCGTGCAGTAGGAATGCCTATTCGTCCTGTTTGCCCTTAAAATTAAAACATTTATGCTATACAAAGATTTTGAATACGATTTCATTGAACGAACATTAAAAAATTTAAGTTGGATAGAGAATCAGTGGTATCAAAGATGCCAAGAGCAAGAGACTGATGAAAACTTTTATGAATTTACCAATCTTGTTAATCAATGTTTGGGATTGATTATTTTTCCTAAAGAGTTTTCTGACGACACGTTCATAAATCAATTGCCACAAGAGTTAAAGTCTTATCATATAGGCGATAGTATTGTGAAGAAAATAAAAGGTGACAACAAAACATTAAAAAATATACTACACCATCTACGCAATGGTATAGCGCACGGACATATTCTGCAATATTCGAATGGTAACAATGATATTACTGATGTTAAGATTTTTGATGTAAATCCGCAGGTAAGAAAACCAACTGAGCAGGACGCACATACTATTTTTGAATTTAGTGTTGAAGAATTGAAAACGTTTGTTATTAAAGTTGCAGAAGAGTATTGTAGATTGAAAAAAGAAGAATTAGATCAAGCAATAAATTAGCAAATCTCCTCATCCCGCACTCATTTTTCAAGTTGCGGGGTGAGTTTTTTATATCGTCATTCTTCTTGCTCGTATCAATACTCCTATTCAAGCGCTCCTTTGGCAAGGGTTCGGTATCCCCTCGGACAAATAGAAAATGTCCGCAGGATTGAGGTGATAAGGTTATCAGGTGATAAGGCGAATCAGCATAATTAACTACACACTAGGTAATTATGCTGATTTGGTGAATTGTAAATAATAAAAACATAGAGTGCAGTTGTTGCGGTTTTAGCGGTTTTGAAAACCGCAATAACCGCAGAAACCGCACATAAAATATAAAAACGACATGTGGCACTTTGTACATTTTGTACACTTTAGGAACTTTCGAAAATGCCCAAAATGTACAAAGTGTAAAAAATGCCACTCTGCATAATTAAGAATGCAGCATTGATTTTCAAGGAGAAAGGATCTTGGAATCAATTTCTGCGGACTTTTGAGGAAGTATGAGAACGTGTCCGCAGAAAGTCCGCAGGGAAAAGCATGTTATTGCTCAACAAATTGATTATCAATATAGGAGCGATCTAATTAGTAAATTAGATTTCTTAGATTTTTTAGAATTTCTAGAATTTGTTTGACTTCTAAATTTTCTAAGTATTCTAA
>JAGCLR010000128.1 GCA_017646885.1 Methanobrevibacter sp.
AAAAAAGAAAAATTGATTAAACTTCTAAAGTTATAATCAATTCAATTTTTTAGAAATCTCATCAAATATGGATTTTGAAATCTCTTTTTTGGAATTTAACGAAACCTTCTTGATTTCATCACTTACAAGAATGACCTCATTGGTTTCAGATCCAAATCCGCATCCTGCATTTGCAACATCATTTGCTACAACCAAATCAGTACCTGCCTCTTGCATTTGAGTCTTAGCACACTCAATCATTTTCTCTTCTGAAATGTTGTATTCTGCCTTGAATCCAACTAAGAATATATCTTCATTGATATTCTTGATTCTTTGAATGATTTTAGCAACAGGCTCAAATTCCAATGACAAGTTGTATGAAGAAGAGATCTTAGAATTTTCCTTACTGATTGGAGTGAAGTCTGAAACAGCTGCTGTAGCTATGAAAACGTCAAAATCAGGAATCAATTCATCTATTTTCTCATTCATAAGTGTAGTGGATTCTGCATCAATGACATTGAATGCCTTTGGAATTGAAACTTCATGATGTGCAGCTAAAATAGTCAAGTTAGCTCCTCTAACGAATGCTTCCTTAGCCAATTCCAAACCCATCCTACCAGAGGACCTATTGGATATTCCTCTTATAGGGTCAATTTCCTCAAAGGTTCCACCTAAACTGATCAATATGTTTTTCCCTGCAATATTAGACACTACACCACCTGCAATGCCCTTACTTACCCTATCCAAATTGACTGCCCTTAGAGATTCAAGGACAATGTCTTCAATAGCTGGGAACTTGGCTTTTCCTTCATCAATGCGAGGATTGACAAACTTAATGCCTTCTTCTTTTAGCTTTTCCACATTTTCGCTTACTGCATCATACATTGAATCATGCATTGAAGGGACAAAGACAATAGGAGTGTCATGCCCTTGAGCAGTTATCAAAAGGGTGTTTACAGGATTGTCAGAAATCTTATATGCAAATTTGGAAATGGTATTTGCAGTAGCTGGAGCAACTAAAATCAAATCCTGTTGAGAATACTTCACATGCTCTATCTTTCCAGTCAATTCCAAAACAACTTCTTGGCCAGTAGCAAACTCCAAAGCATTCGGATGGATAATTTTAGTAGCTTCTTGAGTCATGAATGCCTTAACAGAATGACCTTGCCTTCTAAATTCCCTTGCTAACTTAATGGTTTCGGTTGCTGCAATACTGCCAGTAACGCATAAAACAATTTCCATAAAATCACTTCAATAAATTTAAAATCTTTCAATAAATATCTAAATCTTGTAGTTGATAAATAATCTAAAATCTTTAAATAGAATTTTAATCATATTTTAATAAATATCTAAAAAAATAAAAATAGTGAATTTCTTTTTAAAAATCACTATTATAATTGAACACTGTTAATAATGAAATCAAAAGTACCTAACTTATTTTCGAATTCAGATTCCGGTGCAGAACATAATATGACATAAATGTCTGACCCTTTTGGAATCCAAATAGCTTTATGCTGTTTTGTTTGATTGTTTGCCACAGAAGTGTAATCCGCTTCCATAGCCGCTTGATCATTAAAGGTAACATTTCCCATAAATAAAATGTTAAAATCAGAATTACGAGCCAATGTATTGTAATTGGAAGTGAATTCAGATTGTAGAGATCTGGCATTTGATTTCTTTTCAATATTCACATTAACACTATTAAATCCTGCGGAATCCTTATAATTAGGGTCTGCAATTGCTAAAACAGTTTCATTAGAGTTGGACTTTGCAGAAACCCAATTCCCAGGCATTGATAAAGATATTCCATTTTCAGAATAATCCACTGATTGCTTTGAAAGGTCCTCTCCATTATCAGTGCTTATAGGATTATTTATAAAAAATGAAACACCTACAATCAATAAAATTAATATTAATCCGATACCAATAATTTTTTTCATATCATATCTCCAAAAAAATAATAATAGCACCATCAATTAACTTACTCTTCAGTTCCTCCAGAACTGCCTCCAGAAGAACCACCATCAGAAGAACCGCCTCCAGAACTGCCTCCAGAAGATCCACCACTAGATGAACCGCCATCAGAGCTTCCGCCAGAAGAACCTCCACTTGAAGATCCACCGCTAGAGGATCCTCCACTTGAACTGCCTCCAGAACTTGATGAGCTGGAAGAGCTGGAACTTGAGTCACTAATAGAGGAACTGCTTGAAGATGAACTTGAATCATCTGAAGAACCGTATGTAGTGGTATTTGAGTAAGATTTTGTATAATTGTAACTGAGAGACTTGTTTACCTTAACTTCAGGAAAAGCAGTGTCATTAATAGTTGCACCTGCAGATAGCATACCGCCAACATCACTATCTAAACCTATGCTGGACATTCCAAAGGTAATTCCTGCACCAAATGCTACAAGCAAGAATACAACTGCCAATGCAATATACCATGGACTGGTACTTGAAGACTCTTCCGGTTTTTTTGATACTGTATAAGTCTCAGGATTATGAATATACTTACGTACTAGTTTTTCCTTTTCTTCTCTGTACTTTTGAGAATCATCATATCTTGACTTGATTGAGGAAGGAGTTTCTTCTTTTCCTTGCATCGCACGAATTCTATCACTAACTTCAATAGTTTCAATCTTATGCCTATACTGGTCAGCCAAATAAAGGTATTTCTCTTCAGAAATCAAACCAGCTTCGTAATCCCTTTCAAGATTACTTAAAATCTGCATAAGCTTTTTCCTATCTGGATTCATACTTCTCCTCCTAATATCGATTGAATAAATTAATACTATATATTAAAAATATCAAACTTTCATCATTTTTATATATTTATATTATATTAATATATAAATTTCATATTTAATAAATTATACTAAATGAAAAGTTAAAAAATAGATAAAATTTTAAAAAATTCCATGAATAAAAATTAGATAAAGTCATTGAATTTTAAAAAATAGACATGAAACGAGAAAATCATTTGAATAAATCTTCACTGAATACAGGATAAGAACCTAAAATCTTAAAGAATGAAGTATTATCCTCTAAATCTTTTAAAATACGTCCTATATCATCATCCAATCTATGTCCTTCAAGATCTATGAAGAATATGTAATGACCTAATCCCTCTTTGGAAGGTCTTGATTCGATTTTAGTCAAGTTTACATCATTCTCTGCAAAGAGACCTAAAAGCTCGAAAAGTCCCCCTGGCTTATCCTCAAACAATGAAAATGAAATTGAAGTCTTGTCATTTCCTGTTATCGGAGAATCCTCATTATCCAAAACAACAAAACGGGTTTCATTGTTGAAATTCTCCTGAATGTTTGTATCAATTACCTTCAATCCATACAATTCCGCTGCCTTCAATGTTCCAATAGCTGCATCCTCACCTGTTTCTGCAACCCTTTTAGCAGCTGCTGCAGTGCTTAGGGTGTAATGGGCGGTTATTCCGTGCCTTTCCAAATAAGGCTGGCATTGGCCTAAAGCCTGTGAATGTGAATAAACATTTTCCACTTCATCTACAGTCATCTCCTTAGCAGCCAATAGATTATGATTGATTGGAATGACAATCTCGTTTTTGATCTTCAAGTCAAAATTATGAATCAAGGAATCCAAAGTCAAGCTAACTGGACCTTCAATGGAATTTTCAATAGGGACAATACCGCATACGCATTCTCCGCTTTCAACAGCACCCATTACCTGCTGTATTGAACAGTAGGAAATCAGATTGTCACTGACCAATGATGCAGCTTCGTGAGAGAATGTTCCTTGAGGCCCTAAAAATGCAACTTTATCCTTTATCATAATAAAACTCCAGTTAAAAAAATAATTCTTTATTATTTACTATTTCTTATATATTAATCATAGTATAAAAGCAATACGGTAAAAATAACTTAAATAAATCAAGTAAATTAGAAAAAATAGTATTAGAATTCGATAATAATGATTAAAAGTGAAAAAAATAGAAAAAAGAAAAATAAAGCATAAGAAAATCTTATGCTTAAAACTAAAATAATTCATAAAACAACTCAATTATTGAGTTTCCATTACATAAATCAATTTTAGCAAATC
>JAGCLR010000129.1 GCA_017646885.1 Methanobrevibacter sp.
GCTTTTCTGATTGTATGTGATCTCATATCCCTTTTCTGTAGAAACCTTTGAATCATACTGGCTTGAATGAATGTATCTGGTAATTTTCAAATCATCTATGATTACTGTATTAGACAATGACTCAGAAACCGCAGGTACAACAACTGTTGCTAAAACTATTATCCCAAGAACAATCAAAATTCCTGCAAGGCAATATTTTCCACTATTGTCATTTTCAGAGCTAGCGTTTTGGCTACTTGATCCATTTCCTCCATAACTCCTTGGATAGTATCCTCCAAGATCAGAATCATCATAGTTTCTTCCATACATCTTTTCTGTATCGCTGGCTCCATAATGGTAGTCTGCATTCTGCATGAAAAAGTCATCATCGCCTATCATGAATTTCCCTCATTCATTCTTTTGATTAATTCTATTTTTATAATGAGTATTTATTTTTTTATATTTGTATTTTTAAAATAGCTACAACTTGTTAATGAAGTTTAAAAAAAAGAGGTAAATAAATTGATTTACCTAATGAATATCGAAGACATCCTGTAATTCTGGTGAACAATAAATCGCTTTAGTTAAGAAGGCTGCAATCAAATCCTCACCAGATTTGCCTTCATCAAGATGTTGAATCATTTGATAGATGAAAGTTGAATCAGGATAGATTTTCCTTTCGAGCTCATCGAAATCGACTCCTTCCACACTTAAGTTATCTACCAATGCAACCTTAGCTGTACATGCTTCAAGTATATGTTCGTTTTCAACAGTCTCCATTGTTAGGCCAAGCTTTTCCAATTCTTTTGTCACTTTCTCAATTATTTGCAACATTTCATCACCTTATTGATTAATTTTTTCAAATTCTTGTAATGCGAAATTCTTCCATAAAAAAGAAAAAAGAGGATAAAAAATAAAAGACTTACATGTATAATGATGCAGGTGCTGTATTTGCCTCTTCTTCCTCATTAGCCAATTCGTCTAAAGGTTTATGGAAAGTGCCGAATCCAACAATCTTTTCCTTATTTATGGAAATGGAAAAAACAGGGCCTTTTTCCAAATCCACTACCATAAAATCAATAAAATCATCACTTTCACCAATGATTCTGCATGGTTCAAGCATTTTCCCTTCTTCAAGCATGACTCTAACCATCTCTTCTGCAGGAATCTCTTCCACACCTTCAATCTCTAACCTGTAACTCTTTACTTTTCCTTCAATTTCTGCTACTTTTTCACTAAAATTCATAAAATTACCTCCAATTATTTAGATAAATATAATGAACTCATTGATACAAAGCCTTGCTCATTCCAGCATTGTCGCCTTCAGATTCTTCCTCTTTCTCTGGCTTATGCAAAATGGATAATCCGCAAATCTGTTCCTTATTTATACTGAGAGAAAAGGTAGGTCCTTCTCTTTTATAAAACATGAAATCCAAATAGTCATCGCTTTCACCAATGATCTTGCCAGGGCCTAAATATCCTTGATCATTTAGCATGAGCATAATCATATCTTCCAATTCACATTCTTCTTCATTTTTCTCCAATACATGATATTTGCCTAAATCGCCTTGCATTTCCTTTATTTTTTCACTTATCTTCATTGTCTTTACCTCCAATGTTTTTTTTAATTCTTCTTCTTTAGTACAATAATATTATACATATTAAACGAATGCACAGTTTAATCAAAATAGTTTTTTAAAGATAATATTATCAGCAGTCTTAATAACTCAACAATCCTAAAATAGCATAGGTGATCATTATTTTAGAATTTCCCATTTTCCAGCATGGTTTTAAAAATAGAACTGGTTTGTCCAAAGCAATTCAAAATAGGACAAAGATTTTTCCTGGAAGAAAGTCCAGATTTAAATCGAAATTTTCTAATAACTTTAATCATATCACCCATGTAAATCACACAATTCACTTTCTAACAGTATAAGGGCATAGTCGCATATAAATCTTTGGATTTTTTATGAATTTTAAAAAAAGATTAAATAATATTGTTTCGTAAAATAAGGATAAGGAGAAATTTATTTAACCTTAAAGAGGTTAATCATATGATGGAAATTCATTGCAAGGACTGTGGAAGCAATAAGTTTGCTAGAAAGGAAGAGATGTACATTTGCACTGGCTGTGGCAGAGAGTATTCCGCATTTGAGGTTATAGAGCTTACAGATGATGTGATATCTGATCAAAAGACTTTCGAATCAAAAAAAGGTTCCATAAC
>JAGCLR010000130.1 GCA_017646885.1 Methanobrevibacter sp.
CGTTAATACCCAAAACTGTCTCTACTGGTTGTGCATATTGCTCGTGCCACATAGTTACCATATTCAAGAACTCATCACACTTTGCTCTTAATTCTGAACCATTTAATTCAATCACTTCTGGCATATCAGAATCTTCATGTGCTATCCAAAGTTCACAGCCCGTAAGTTCTTCGCCCATCGTTTCCCTCCAAGCAAGCCAATATCCAGCCAATTGAAGTTTATATTTATCAACTTTCCTATCTTTTGTATTAACAGATTTAGAAGATTTAAAATCAACAATAACCTTTTTGCCACCATTCTTCACACAAACAAAATCTGTCTTTCCCCAGAAACCACCATTCTCTAAAGAATAAATAGACTTCTCAATACAATCAACATCTTTTATATCATCGAAGACTCCACCATCATAAAGAACTGTAAATAAACTAAATGCAACATTCTTCTCATCATCCGTAAAAGATGAACATCTACTATCTAATTGCAATCGCAACTCCTCTTTATTCACCATTCCACCAAAATACCAATCAAGCAAATAATGCATCATTCTTCCCCTGTGTGCAGATGCTTTTGAAATAGCGTCGGCAGTTTCCTTTCCTACCTTCGCTACCCATTTCTCATACCAATCCTTATCATCCATTGCTGACAGCACCTTGGTGATAGATGGGAGGACGCTTTCGGTTCCATCTTCTTTGACAACTTTCATTCCACCGCGAGACTTTTTAACAACAACACCTTCATTTAAGATATCTTCATTATCTCTAACTACAAAACTCTCAAATGTTTCAATGTGCTTAATCTTCCTCTTGATTTTATTTGCTTTATTAAATTCTTCTCTCTCCTTTGCAAATTTCTCTTTTTCTCTTGCCTTATCAACATACTCTTGTGGAATTTCGGTAGGAATCTCTATACCCTGACTATCCAAAGACATTACAACTCCAACTAATATTCTCTCTCTATTCTCTGGAAACTTAAATCTATCAGACATAAATGCATCAAGCAATGTTTCAAATGAATTAAAGTCTTCTACCGTTCCGTCGTTAAATATTAAATCAATAAAACCCTGTGGAGTATCTGCAATCAACTCATCATACTCATGCATTAAATTTTCGGTCTTATTCATATTTACACCATTCTTAGCGAACCAATTCTTTCTGGTTTTATATAAACCATCTGCAAGTCTTATAACATATGCTTCAATTTCACCATCTACAACTGTATCATCATCTAAAGTAACTCTCTTAATTGTTTTCTTAAAGCAATATTTTACAATACACATCATAAGAATATTTCTTACATGTCCTTTGTATTTGCTTTCATCTTTTCTATAATCTGGAGAATACTTTGCAAATCTACTCCATACCAAACTTCTACTCAATTCAAAGTCAACCTGCACAATATCATCATCGCCATTAATAGGCATACCAAAACTCACCTGGTCAAAACTAACCTTTTGTCTATCGTATCCCAATCCCGCAAGATATTTGCCAAGATCATTATATACATCCATTCTACCATCTCCACTACCAAGAACTTCTTTCATTCTATCTCGCTTAATGGAAATATCAATATCACCCGAAGTGTCCTCTGCTTTTTTCTTTCCAGCAGAACCCACCATATCCCAATCTTCACCTTTAACAAGACCAAGACCTGATAAAATTTCATCAACCTTATCTATAATTGCTGGAACTTCGCTTTGTAAAATTCGTCTACCATTAACGGCGGCACCACCTTCTAAAATTAATTCCATATTATATATCTAATTTTAAATTATATTTTTCAAACATATCGCCGAAACCAATTTTATTAACCCTTCTTTTAAACATTTCTTTTTGATTTTCAAAAACTGGTCGGTTAGCAAGAAAACTTCTACTCATAATTTGATATAATCTCTTATAGTGGAAATTAATCAAATACTTAACAAAGCGATCATACAAATCATATAACCCATCTTTATCTAATGTAATATAGTTTTCTTCCAAAAAGAACTCTTTATCTTTAATAAACCCCATCAAACCCGACATTTCTTTGACAGTTTCCAAGTCGCTCTTCTTAATCAAAACGATTTTATTCTCCGACTTCAAATTGGCGGATACCTTAAATCCAGCAAGATGTTCCTTCAACAATTCAAAATTGCTTTCAAATATTTCTCTTATCTTGACTTTGTAAGTCATTCTGTCATTGATACTATATTTTTCAAGCAATACAATTTTAACAGGCAACAACATTTCTGCATCATAAACCGAAGTTAGTAATGCATAACATTCCGTTCCAATATTATATCCTCTCGCCATAAAAAATAATTATTATTTATTCGACGAATCCACCGTATTTCTAATCATCTGCATCAACTCTCTTTGATTACTAGATCTCAATCCATTAGAAGAAATTTCATTTTTACTATCTTTTTCTATAATATCATCTGCTGAAATTTCTTTTTCTTGGGCAATTTTCTTATACTCCAATTCTGCATTTTCTATATATGCGGTCTGTGTTTTTACAAGATCTATAAATGTTCTTTGTAAATTACCCAACGCATCAAACAATTTAGGATTGATATCACCCATCTGTATATTATCCATCAACACTTGAATTGCCGCTTCAGACACCTCCATCTGATTCATTATCTTTCCAAGTGTCATAGAATCAAGATTTACTTTTGCCTGTATATATTCAGACTTACTAATAAATCCATCCGACATATACAATTTAAGTAAAGTATTCATTACCTTTTCCGCCTTCGCTTTTGCTTTCGTTAAAGCACCACCATCATAATAATTTATAGTTTGTGCTTTCTGAAATGTCAATGTATTATCAGAAATATCACTTGATAAATCTATATCATTATCCATTAACAAATCTGAAATACTGTCTCGTATTAATTCTTTTTGCTCTTTCATTTATTTAATTCCTTTAAATGTTCATATTCTCTATACACTTCCTCCATTAAAACTGAAATGTCACTTCGTCTATTTTTAGATATTTGTTGATATTCTTCTTCTGTTACAAATCTACCAACAAAAACTCTCTCATCTTTTATTTTTTTATTTTGTTTAAATATATCAACATCAGTCTCATCATCCTTATCACAATTTACACAAACACTTGTGTTCTTATCATTTTTATTGTTTCTATTATTAAACAAATATATCACTAAAAATATTATACAAATAATCAATATAATATTTAAAACTATCAATATCACCATATAATTATTTATGAAAAAAGGCGACCATTGGTCGCCTTTATATTTTATTTTTCTTGATTTTGACAATATTCACTCAATTTTATCAACGCCTCCTTATATATTTTAGAAGCGTGTGGAACTGGAACCTCCAATACATCCGCGATTGCTTTCATATTATTTTGATACTTATAAACCATCTTTGTTGGGTCATCATCGCTTGGAATCATGTCACCATACTCATCTAATCGCAATTTCATCTTCAAAGCGATACGACCATTAACATCCAAAGTTTCCAAGCCTTCATTTAAAATATCCATTCGCTCATTGAAAAATATATTTCCATCCACCGAACCTAACCTGTCATAATTAAATGCGTCGATATCTAAAGTTCGAACACTTGAAGCATCGCTCTCCGCCTCCTGACCTTTCTTAAATCCCTTCTGGTGATTTACTGGAATATGAACCAATGAACCCTGTCGATTTATAGCATTTAGCATATATCCCCTCACAGAAACACCTGCAAACTTCACAAAACTATCATTCTTTTCGGGGTCATACTTCTCTTCCGATTTCTTCATTGCAATAACGCCTTCCGAAAACAACATATCAAAATCCGCACCTGTTTTCGCCGAAAGATCTTTCGCAACCTTCGCAACATAAAAAAGATTCTTTGTGGTCAAATCGCCACCATTTTCTTCTGCTCTCTTTACAGCAGTACCAATTTCACTATACAATCTACTATCCATTAAACTAAATAAACTTTTATTATATAACTATTTTCAACTACTAAACTAATAAACTTTGGATTCATCTTATTTGTACTATTAGTAATACAAATATAATAAAAATATCTACAAAAACCAAATTATTTAAATAACATTTTTTTCATTTTTGAAATGTTATTTTTAATATCTTCAATATTAATTGGAGAACCACCCCACATATCAAACTTACAAGATATATTATTATCATTTAAATTGTGTCTGTTGGTGTATCCATGTAAACAAAAAGTGTTGGTAGACTTACCTACCCAATCATTCAATGGAAAATAACTCAAAACACAATCGATTTTTGGACTGACGAGTATCTGATTGCTTTCAAAAATTATTCTTTTTGAAAGTTCTACATCTACGCTATTCACAACACTCTCTTTAAGAGAATTCATAAATTCAGCATCCGATTCGCTGAATATAGAATTAAGAAAGTGAATTTTACCATTCAATTTCAATATGATATCATAACAATCTCCTATACCAAATCCACCAAGAATATATACAACATCATCCTTACTAACAGTACTATTCCAATTATCAATGAGCATATTATTATATTCATCATTGGTCATGGAAGAAAACTCTCCCATTGGTCTATTTATCCAAATATCACTAGTTACAAAAATATTCTTATTTTTACACATGACTAAATATTTATAAAGGTGGTGAGAATCCTCACCACCATATTATTAATTATAGTAATACTAACTATTAAGAATTGAATCCACCCAAGCATCATCATCCTCTGATACATTTCCCTCTGGAAGATCGAAGTCATCAACCGATGGTGTGCTTCGCATATCTACACTCTTCGTAGAGGTAGGTGTGGTATCAACAATATTTGCAATTGACTCCTTTGCCTTCGCTACGGTTGTGCGAGGAGCACTATAACTATTTGTAAAGGTAGCAAGGTTTGTGTTCACCTTCTCTGTAATCTCATCACTCCACTCCTTCCACTGATAGTTATTAATCTGTGGAGCATCCTTCTCCAACCAATCAATGAAAGCAGTCTTCATCTCCATAGAACCATCAAATGTCATACCGTCGCCAAAATGAAGTGGAGCAGTCTTTGGGATAAACTTGCAACCATCATAATTTGCTACTGCTGCACCATTATCCATCTTCTGATTACCCTTTGTAAGCTTAATCTCAAACAAAGGAGCATCATTGAAATCAAAAGGATTAATAGGATCGGTATAATCACTACCCTTCATTGCCTCCTTAATCTTATCATAAATCTTCGCACCGAACTGATAAATCATATACTTACCCTCATATTCTGGGTGCTGAACATCCTTAACAATCTCAACAAGAGCATACCACTGCTGATATACATTAATCTTCTTTGAATTTGCCTTATCGATAGCGTTATCACTCTCGTGAAGTTTCCACGACAATGTTCGCATAGGACATGTCTTACCAACAGTCTTTGGTGAAACTACAAACACGGCATTATCACCATTTACATCCTTAAGGTAACACTCCCATCTCTCAATTGTTGTTCGCATCTTATTCTCATATACGAAAGGAATAAAACGAACCAATGCTCGATAAGTCTCATCCTGACACTTCTCATCCTTAATGCTTGGACGATATGTCTCATACTTGTTTGTGAAAGATGTCTTCTTGCTCTCTGTCACGGAAAGAGCGTCCGCAGCTGTAAAGCTGAACAATTCATCAAAATTACTCATAATACTACTTAAACTAAAATTAAAATTTATATTAAACTAGTCCCAAAGGACTTTACTTTCTTAAACTCTTACAATACAAATATAACAAAAAAAAAATCTATTTTTCAAAAAAATCTTATAAAAAGTAAAAAAATATATTAGATATAACACTGAAGTGTTCCTATGTTTCCTGTAACATCAACAAGACCTTCATAATTAATTTTCGCCGTAATTGTATATGTCGTGTTGAGTGTTATATTTGGACTGTCTAATCCACCTATTATATCAAGTTCTCCAGATATATTTCCATTAATATTAAGTGACCCATTAATTGTACCACCATTAATTGTACCACCATTAATTGTACCATTAAGTATTTCATTTTGTGATAATTGTCGTGATACTTGTAAAGGTTTAAATATTTGAACGGCTTTATTAAAATTATCATTGACAGCAGAATAATTTAAATTCATCTTTTTATTGTATGACAAAGCAGGCATACCTGTACACTCAAACTTAAACACATCTCCGCTATCGGCATCAATTGTTTTCTTTAAATCCTGATTATACACAGCACTTCCTATAGATATATCATTTTTGTATACAGTGATCTTTAAATCTTTTATATCATCATATACCTTTATATTCAAATCTATTCTAGGGCTATCAAAATCTACATTTGTCAAATCAACAGTACCAGTAGTCATCAATTCATTCAAAGCGGCACTATACTGCTCCTCGGTAAACGAAACATTATCCATCGTACTTTCAAATGCAATATATTTAGTATCCTTTGATAGAAGAGTACCATCATGGGTGTCTCCCAAGTATTCATTCAATTGCTCTTGTAGAGAATCTCGCTCCGAACGCAATGCTTCTATATCCTTTTCCAAATCACTGGTTTTCTTAATTTCGGCATTATGTGCTTCAAGCAAATCATTATAATCACTCATTAGTTTTGCGTTTTTATCGATCTGTGCAGCCAAAGCCTTTGTCAATAAATCAATCTTATTATCTATTGAAAACGCATTGAAATCGGAATCATCTCCCCACTTTCCATTATAAACCTCAACTTCATCAGTTACATTAATCACTCTTCCATACGCATCTGTTTCTTCATATACTCTCACGATATGAAAAATCCTTTCACCTCCTGTTTTCATACTAAGAATATCCTCCGCATTCTTTTTTGTAATTTTAAAAAGAACACATCCGTTAACTTTATCAACTTCAAAAAATCCTTTTGGGTCATATTCTGGAATTCGTATCTCGCGAGTAGGTGATGTAAACACAAGATAAAATTTTTGATTACCTGATATATTCATCACCTTTCCTTCTTTAACATTCTCATATAAGGTAAATAGTCGATAACTATCAAACTTATTTATTCTCAATGCGAGTTCACCAACATTTTTTATACTTTTGGTTTTATCACCTGTAATTATATTTGCCATTTCTAAATAATAATAATTATTTTTTATTTAATTTATAATTGATTATTCGACTTGTTTCAAACTGTTAACAGCATCAATTAGATGACCTAAATTCTTTGATAGGAATACCAAATTATTTTCTATTTCTTCAATTCTTCCCTCTAATGAATTAATAGATCCAACTGCTAAACTTAATTCATCAATATCTTTTCGCATTTCAGCCATACTATCCACTCCAGACATTACATTTTCTAATGAATATATTTTTTCTTTAATGTCAGAGTTTTCCTTTTTAACTTCATAGAAAAGTTTTACACAATCATTTAATTGCATCAACGCCTCTGTAAACAATTGCATTCCATCACCACTATTATTTGGGTCACTATACTCTCTATCCCTCAATGACATTTGGCTATCTGGTTGTGCATCAATCTTCAAATCAAGTTTTAATCCCCAACTATTTCCTTTCTTAAATTTAGGATATCTCTGAATGTATCCCAATCTTTCATCCTCTTCATTGTTATTAATATTAAAGTCACTTATTGTAACTTCTTCCAAAAACAAAACACCATATAGATTTGTATACCAAGAACCATTACCCTTTCGTATTCTATAATAAATCAAAACACAGTTGAATTCAAAATCCTCGTTGGAATTTAAATTCATCCCCTCTATTCCATTAACGCCATATTTATCATCATTAAAATTAATACAATATCCTGTTTCAACTTTATAACTGTGTAGATTTTCCATTTTATCACTATCACTATCCCCACCGTTATTTAAATTATCATATATTGCTCTCAAAGTATACTCATCTACACCTGTATCTGATAGACTTCTACCAATAATATATTCAGCGTCGATGGAATATTTATCATTATCCACATCTATAATCTCACCCTTCTGATAATTTTTATCGTAAACAGCATCAAAATATACATTTGTGCTTCCACCAGCATCCGCAGGAATATTTAAATAAATTTCATTAAAGGAATCATAATCAATATTCACATTGTTGACCATATCAATGGTGCCAATATACTGAACAGTTTTACTTACCAAAACTCTACCTCTCCATTCGCCACCTTTCCAAGTATATAATTTATTACCAATTTTATAACTTTTTTTTCTATCCTCCACAGTTAAATTTGATAACTGGTGTTCACTAAACAAACTATTATCTACTGTAACATTAGGATCTATATCATCACCATATCCATCTAATGTTTCAGCACTACCAGCAATCTTAATTCCATTAACTTTCTGTAGCCAATTGAAAAATATTCTTTCAGATGGTGTTTTTAATATTTCTTGATCATATTGTCCAGAATCTAACGAAAACCCATTTAAAATAGCAACTTCATAATTCATCATATAACTCTGCAAATGCCATTTGAGAGATGTATTTAAATTATCAAACAATTCAATACTATTTGGCTGAAGGTCATTCAAATAAATTCCTTTTACATTTCCATTATCAAATGAACCATATTTAAAATCAGGCAAATTTAAGCATGCGAAATGACTGAAAGCAAATTCATATTCGCTATTTGAAAACGCACGAGTCAAATCACGACTTGCCGAAGGGAATGTATATAAGGTTCCACCTTGTGGTCTTGGATCTCTTAATATAGGTGTAATCATTTTATTCTCTTTTATATTATTAATATAAGTTATTTATGTATAATAATAATGGAGGGACTTTAAATCCCCCCATCATAATTACAAAACTAATTAACTTTAGTATCTTGCGTGCTTGTTGTATGCCAACTTTGATCTCTATCATAATGTTGTTCCTCAATAAGCATACATGTATCTTCGGATGAATCAAATTTCTTCGCATACTTATAAGCACAACAGTCATTGTATGCTAAAATAAGCAACAAATAACATCCATTTTCTGCATCTAGTATATCTTCAATTTCATATCCTTTATCGAAATATCCATTAATGCTCTCAACAACTTCTTTAGAATATGCCGCTGGCAAAAATACTAACTTTCTCTTCATATTATTTTCTTAATTATTATGTATTTGCCTGATCACTCATAAAGTCATTTAGATTTTGAGCAAAGTCTGGCTGCTCTTCTGTATTACCATTCGCCTGTGAATAAATGTGTTTACCAACTTCCATCCAAATATTCTGCAAGTTCTCCATAGCAACCTTACAATCCTCAACACTCTTTCTCTCCAAAGCATCCTTCAATGCGTTCTTGGCATTCTCGACATCAGACTTCTGCTCTTCTGTCATCTTCTCACCAAGTTCATTCAACTGCTTATCACAATTGAAAATTGCATTGTCCGCCGCATTTAAAGTAATAACTCTATCCGCCTGTTCCTTATCTGCCGCCTCATTCGCCTTTGCCTCATCCTTCATTCTCTGAATATCCGCATCCGACAATCCCGAATTAGACTCAATTCTAATCTTCTGCTCCTTGCCAGTTCCAAGATCCTTTGCTGATACATTAAGAATACCATTAGCATCAATATCAAACGAAACTTCAATCTTTGCCATTCCCTTTGGACAAGGAATAATATCCAAACTAAATACACCCAATCGCTTATTATCAGCAGACATAGGTCGATTACCCTGAAGCACCTCAATCTGAACAGATGGCTGATTATCAGCAGCATTAGTGAAAACCTCACTCTTCTTCGTAGGAATTGTTGTATTTGCAGGAATCAATACAGTCATCATATCACCCAATGTGTTAATACCAAGATTCAATGGAGTAACATCAAGCAAAAGAATGTCACCTGCACTTGTGTCACCACTCAAGATACCACCCTGAATACAAGCACCAAGACTAATCGCCTCATCTGGGTTAGATGACTTATTAGGTGCCTTACCAAACAACTTCTCAATTGCTGTCTGAATTGCTGGAATTCGTGTACTACCACCAACAAGAATAACATCATCAATATCGCCAAACTTCATCTTCGCCTTATTGACGCACTCCGAACAAACCTCAATAATTCTCTTTACGAGACCTTCTGTCATATTATCAAAAGTTGCTCTCGTCAATGTCTTTACGAAATGGGCAGGAATACCATCAATAGCGGTGATATAAGGAAGGTTAATTTCAGTAGTCAATGTCGACGACAATTCAATCTTCGCCTTCTCTGCAGCATCAGACAATCTCTGCATTGCCATATTATCCTTCGACAGATCGAAACCATCGAACTCCTTCTTAAACTCCTCAATTGCCCAATCAACAATAGCGTTATCGAAATCCACACCACCAAGATGCAAATCACCATTTGTAGACTTAACCTCAACAACACCACTGCCAATCTCAAGTGTGGTAAAGTCTGCTGTTCCACAACCAATATCAGCAACAACAATAATCTTCTCATTGTCGCTATCAATAGTATAACCATAACTCAAAGCGGCTGCGGTAGGCTCATTGATAATACGACGAACATTTAAACCAGCAATCTCACCCGCATTCTTAACAGCGGTTCTTGCATCATCACCATAATATGCTGGACAGGTAATAACAGCATCTGTAACTTCCTCGCCAAGATAATCCTCTGCTGTCTTCTTCATCTTCTGAAGTACCATCGCCGAAATCTCCTGTGGAGTGTAAAGTTTTCCATTAATATCAACACAAGGTAGACCATTCTTTCCCTTTACCACCTTATACTGAACTCGATTAATCTCATCCAAAACATCATCATACTTCTCTCCCATAAATCTCTTAATGAAAGAAACTGTCTCATTTGGATACATCACTTGCTGTCGCAATGCCGCCTGACCAACTTTAATTTCATCCTTTGCAAATGAAACAACACTTGGAGTGGTAGCCTTACCCTCCGAATTAAAAATTACTTTTGGTTGTCCGTTCTCCATAACAGACACACATGAAAAACCTGTTCCCAGGTCAATTCCAATAATCTTTTTACTACTCATATTACAACTATTAAAATTAAAATTATTTAAAATTTACTATATTCACATTTCCGAAGATAAAACAATATCTTCACATTCAAATATAACAAAAAATAAAAAAGTGATGATATTACTCATCACTTTCTTTTTTCTTTCTTCTATCTTTTAGGATTTCTCCCTTTGCTCTATCGTCTATCTCTTCTTTCTTATCATCTTCCTCATTATCATCAACTTCATCATTTTCTACATCCCTATCAACATCTTTTTCTTTCTTCGCTTTTTTGCTCTCCTCTTCTGCTTTTGCTTTCAACTTCTTTTTCTTTTCTTCTTCATCCTCTCGTTTAGATAATGCAGGTCTTGTGCTCAATATCTCTACAAACTCAAATGAACGAAAACTTCTCCAAGATTTCTTTTCGATATCATAATATACAATTTGATATTCGGGACGAACAAATTCCTTATCGCTTTTTGCTGGTGGTAGAAATTTAGGATGTAATGTTCCCTCTGCCTTTCTTATACTACCATCACGCTTCTTATATCTAAATACAATAATATTCTTCTGCAATCTCTCGATAAATTCATTTCTCTCTTCACGATTCAAAGAACCATGAAAAGGATGATGAGTTTTTTTCTTCTCAACTATAAAATTTTCATATGCTGTCAAATTATTCATTAAACTCATCAAAGGTCTTTATATAATTCTCTCTTACTCCTTTCAAGAACTTCCTATAATTAGCAAAAGGATGATCTATGCCAAACATTCTTTTAACTCTTATCTCAATCTCTCTCGCATCTTTCATATCATAGAAATGAAGATTATCTTTTGACATACTTCCAAAAAGAACTGTAATTCTACCATCTCGCTCAATGATAAACTTCTTCCTGTTCTTTTTATCATCAATAATTAAACCTCCACCCTGACTGCGAGCAAAATATATATTATCATCTTGTTTAGGCATCATATGTCCTGTTCTTGGATCCATTTCAAATTTCATAGTTATCAAAAACTTATATAACATATTTATGAAAGAGGAGATGCTTAAAACATCTCCTCACCATTTTTTAAATTTATAACTCTCTGATTTCTCGAACCTCTGAAAGCAATCGTTGTATCTCGCTCACTACATTTATAAGTTCCGTCAACCAAGACATCGCACAAATCCAATATTTTAGAAAAATGTTCCTTACAATATTCATACTTGAACCCCGTGTATAACCAAACATTTTTCGTATCACCAAATCGCTCTCTGAACCTAACGAGAAGTTCATAAACCTCATCAGCACTATATAAAGGATCTCCACCAGATAAAGTTAAACCTTTAATATAATCTTCAGATATTTTGTCAAACAAAATCTCCTCAACTTCTTTTGTATAAGGTCGCCCAGCATTAAAATCCCAAGTGTGTGGATTATGACAGCCCTCACAACAATGCTTACAACCCGATATGAATAGTGTGGTTCTAAAACCCAAACCATCTACTATACTACAATTTACAATTCCCGAATAATTCATACATCCAAATATTAAATCAATATATGTTCCTCATGATCAACTCGATCTTTAAACTCATTCTGCTTACCATAATTGAATCGTCTAATATCAGAACTCAAATAACCAGTAACTCTACCAAGATGCTCAATATTATCGCTTTCACAATTAGGGCAAACATCACCCTCAAATTCACCACTATAACCACAATCCTTACAGTTATCTATTGGGAAATTAATCGCAGCATATGGAATATCGCTATCCATCATATAATTAAC
>JAGCLR010000131.1 GCA_017646885.1 Methanobrevibacter sp.
GTGAAAATAAATAAAAAAAGTAAAAAATTAAATAATTATACTACAGAACAGTCTGCAGAATAATAGGATAATAGTCTTGCTATTTTAGCAACAGTTAACTCATCAATTCTTCTTTGACCACGAATCATTCTATTGAACAATTCATCTATGAATAGGTCTTCGTTGGTAAGAATTACGTTTAAGATAGCCAAGTCATCATTTACAAAACCGATTAATGGCTCAATGTAAATACCGCTAAATCCTTTATTATCCAAGAAAATAGCTAAATCTTCATTTAACTCTAAAGCTTTGCGTTTGATTTGACTATTGTTTACAAAATGAATCTCTTCATTTCCAAATTCAAATCTGGTTTGATTATCCTTGTAATCAGTTTGAAGCTCTAAAGTATTCTTCTTATCCATGTAATTTTGGATAGAAGCGGAATCATTCACCATAGCATCTGTTTCACTGTCAGATTTGACCTTATTCTTATAGTCTTTAGAGTCATATCTTTTGGATAAGATTGTATATACACCAGTAGGTCCAACAACCACATGGTTAATGATATCCTTGGATTGTGGTGGTTGAACTGCATAGAATACATAGAAATCATTTGGAAGTGCAAGCAATCTTTCACGAATGATTCTTCCACGAGCTATGTAACTATTGAAAGCGTATCTTTTATAAATACCGTAACTTAGAATAAGAACGCCTATTGCAATAGCAATCAATACATACCATATTTGGCTTATAAAGTAATAATATGCAGCTGAAACAATTAAAATGAATGCTCCAATCAACATATACAAATCAGCATTAGTTTTCTTAGGTTCATAAGCCCTATTTTGAGCTTTCATTATCTCAACAGTTTCTGGAGTGACCAATGCATCCTCTTGGCTTGCAGTTAAGTTTCCACGTTTAACGCTTTCTTCGCCTTTTTTGATTAAGCGTTTTACAGAACTTCCCTTGTAGAATTCCTTATCCATGCTTCTGATATACTCATCCTTAAGAATGTCAGACAAGGCAGTGTAATACTTATAGCGAGCAAGCTTGAATGCTTCGTATTCTTCAGGGCTATCAAAGACCATTTCATTTTGAACTCTTGCAAATAGCTTTTGATCCTCTTCAGACAATTCCTGCCTAGCTAAAGACACTGGAGATTCAGGCATTTCATCTTCTGGAATGTCAGTGATTTCAACAAGCCTGGTTTCTTCACTTTCATACTCTTCTTCATACTCATCCCTATATCCAAATCCAGAAGCTATGTCTCTTGAAGTTTCCATATGCCTTCTTTCTGCATGTATAGGAATGATTTCATCAACATCTCCAAGTGTAGAGTCATAAATAGAACCATATGAAACCATTTCTTCCTCTTCATAGGATTCTAATGTATCAGGCAATATCTCTTCAGTTTCATAATAATAGTCTTCATCATCATATCCTACATCTTGAGCATTTAACTCAGCATGTATAGGAATGATTTCGTCAACATCAGAATCAACATAGATGGAATCATCTACAAAATTAGCTTCTGCATGAATAGGAATGATTTCATCGATTTCATCATCAGCGAGTGGGGTTTCTGTGAGTGGGTTTTGTGTATAATAAGTTGAATAAGTGGTTTCGGTTGATGCAGAGTCCATATTGGAAACGTAATCTAATTATCCTCCACATCAATTGCATTCAAATTCGTTAATATTGTCATTTTAACTTAATTGATATTTCAATCCACA
>JAGCLR010000132.1 GCA_017646885.1 Methanobrevibacter sp.
AAGTATTACAAAAATATCAAAAACTTAATAAAGATTAATAATAAAAATAATTATGTAGAAAACTTTATCTCATATAATAGTTTTCGTACTTGAGGTGTTTTATGTTAAACAAATTTTTTAAATTAGACGAAAATAATACTGATCTAAAAACTGAGTTACTTGCTGGTTTAACCACCTTTTTAGCAATGGCTTACATTTTAGGTGTAAACCCTACTATGCTTGCTGAAGGTGGAATGCCTGCAACAGGAGTATTTTTCGCAACTGCTCTTGCTTCAGGGGTCTCTTGTATCATCATGGGTCTTATTTCCAAATACCCTGTTGGTCTTGCTCCTGGTATGGGTATGAATGCATTGTTTACCTATACAATTATTTTAACTATGGGTAACACTTGGGAAACTGCACTTGCAGCTGTATTTGTTTCAAGTATAATCTTTTTATTAATTACCATTTCCGGTTTAAGGGAAGCTATTCTTAACGCACTTCCATTTGACTTAAAATTAGCAATTGGTGCTGGTATTGGTTTCTTCTTAGCATTTATCGGATTGAAAGGTGCTGGAATTATCGTAGCTGACCCTGCTACTTTAGTAGGTATGGGTTCCATCTTAACCGCTCCTGCACTTTTAGCAGTAATTGGTATTTTACTTACCTTAATCTTATACATCAAGAAAGTACCTGCAGCAGTATTCCTCGGTTTAGTAATAACTGCAATTTTAGGTGTAATCTTTACATTAGTCGGTTTCGGAGCTGGAGATCCTATAATGCCTGCTATTCCTGCAGAATTCGTATCATTTAACTTTGATACTTCTGTAGTCGGTGCATTTGCAACTGGATTTACCCAATTGTTCTCTAACATCCCTAACTTGATCATGATTTTATTCTCTTTATTATTCGTGACTTTCTTTGATACTACTGGAACCTTAATTCCTTTAGCAAATCAATGTGGTTTCGTTGATGAAGAAGGTAATGCTGATGGTATTGACAGAGCTTTCCTCGGTGACGCTATCAGTGGAATCATTGGTGCTATTTTAGGTACTTCAACCTTAACCGCATACGTAGAAAGTGCAACCGGTATCGGTCTTGGTGGTAGAACTGGATTAACCGCTGTATTCACCGGTATCTTCTTCTTACTCGCACTTATCTTCGCTCCTACTGTTTTAGCATTGTTTACTTCTTCTGTAACTGCTGCAGCATTAGTAATTGTAGGTATCTTAATGATCGTACAATTAAAAGAAGTAGACTGGGACAACATGGTTGTAGCTGCTTCCGTATTCATGACAATCATCATGATGCTTTTAACCTACTCCATTTCCTTAGGTATCGCATGGGGATTCGTCACTTACGCAATTGCATCCATTGCTACCGGTAAAGCAAAAGAGTTCAGTTGGATCATGTGGATTATGGTTATCATATTCGCATTATACGTATTCTTCGGACTCTAGTTGTAGAAAAAGGTTATCACATTTGTGATAACTTTCTTTTTTCTTTTTTTATTGTTTTTAACGATTTTTTAAATATTTACAAAACTATTTTTTTCAATAATTTTCAATCCTTTTCAACAGCTATTTTTTCATAGATTTTAATCAATTTTTCCAAGCATTTCAATAGCTATTTCTGATTATTCCATTTCACTCCTTACGAACTTAACTTATCTAATCTTTAAAAAAAATAACAAGGTTTATACATTCTTAAAACATAATAATAATATTATAGTATGTTAAATTTCTATGAGATTTTTAATCAATTCATGTTAAAGAGGTGAAATAGTGTCTTGGCTAGTAGTGATTTTAGTGTTTTTGCTTGCTTCAATCAAAACAACTAAGGGTTCTGACAAATCAGTTTCCATTGTTATTCCTGCATTCAATGAAGAGGCCACTGTCGCTAAAGTGGTAAGCGTAGCTCGCAAACTGTCATATGTAGATGAGGTTATCGTAGTTGATGATGGATCCACTGACAGAACTGTAGAGGAAGCGGAAAATGCTGGAGCTACTGTAATAAGCCACATAATGAATGAAGGTAAAGGTTCAGCAATCAAGACAGGATTCAAATACTCTCATGGAAATATTGTAGCTTTTATTGATGCAGACGTTTCTAACTTCACTTCAGAAAAGATAGACAAGATCATCAGGCCGATTCTTGAAGATAGAACAGACATTACCAAAACCAAGTTTGCAAGGGAAAGCGGCCGTGTAACTGAGCTTACAGCTAAGCCTCTTTTAGGATTCTTCTTCCCTGAACTTAATTATGAACAGCCTTTAAGCGGCCAGTTTGCAGGTAAGCGTTCTGCATTGAGTAAAATAAGATTTGAAAAGGATTACGGTGTGGATGTTGGTATCGTACTCGATGCTGATGTTCATGGAATCAAGATTTTGGAAGTTGATATTGGAGACATTTGCCATGACATGTCCCCACTTGCCGATTTAAACAAGATGGCTAATGAAGTTGTAAGAACCATTATTGACAGGGCTGTAGAGTATGGCCGTGTCACTATGATGGACAAATTGGGAAACTATATTAGAATGGCTATTTTAGGATTATCCTTAATTATTTTAGGCCTTTTCATGATATTCTTTGTTCCATTCATACCTGTTTATGTCTCTGTCTTTGTGGCATTTATTGGAATAGTGCTTACAGTTCTTTACTTCATAAGAATCATAAGAAGGTCCATACCTATTCTAAAGAAAAGCAATACACGGGCGTCATTGCAGTCATTTGTAAGAATGCACTTTCCATTGATTGTTGCAGGATTGATCTTAATATTGATGCTTTCCACATTCTTATCTGCAGCCAGTTTTGACGACGGTAAAATTTCAGTGGAGCTTACTTCAAGAAACTTCGTTTATGCTCCAGCTGACCATAACCAGCAAACCATTTCTGTAAGAGGGCCATATACCATTGACAGTGCATTAGAGAATGAAACAGATATATTGAGAGTTCCAGGAGATGCATTAAGTACGTTGGAAATGTCCGAAAACGACACCATGATCATAGATGGCAAGTCCTATGAAGTAAACGGCACAAAAGAGGGAGATAGCGGTAACAGATTCAGGTTGCCATCTAAAGTGAAAGCGGAATTGGATTTGTCTGATGGTGAAGTCATAGCAAATAGCCGCTTGCCGGAAGTTTTACAAAACGTCACAGTTAAGCATAATATCAGATTCAATAACTTAAGTGATGTAATGGAAGGATTCGTGGAATTTGACATCAGTCCAAAATCTACAAATGCAACCTTCTTCAATTTGACTTTAGATAATGAAACCATCTTATCTTCAGTTGGAAACTTTAAAAACGATTCCAGCTATTCAATTTCATATGATGGAAGCATAATGTGCAGTTTCACCGATGAGGATATAGAAAATGGCAGCATGAATTTCACTTTTGGTGGAAAAGACGGAATCATACAATTTGAAAATAGAAACAGCACTTCAATTAGAAATTATGTTTCAAGCGATAAGGATTCCTTTGCTCAACTAAGATCACTTGAATAATTTAATATTTTATTTAATCATTTTCTTAAATTTTTACTTATTTAATAGGGATTATAATGGAAATCACAGGAATTG
>JAGCLR010000133.1 GCA_017646885.1 Methanobrevibacter sp.
AATTGGAAAAAAGTAATTGTAGTTGATGTCGTAGAATGGAATGCCGAACCAGGAACCCTTAAAATTTTCAGTCCTTACGATATGCCTAAAGGCAAATATGAGAATGCTCATACTTGGCCTGTTGAAGAACCGCTTCATGATCTAGTGGATATGGGCATAGAAGTAGTAATTGTTGGATGCAAACCGGCAGAAATAACTGCACCTGATGTAGATATGGGATTAACCGAACCTGTTGAAAAGGCAATTCCAAAAGCTATTGAAATGATATTAAATGAACTTTAAAGGGGTTTAGCAATGCTTGATGGATTAAAAAATAAATTAAGAAAATTTTTAGGCCTTGAAGCTAAACCGGACGCAGAAGATGATGAAGCAAAAGCTAAATTAAAACAAGATATTAAAAGCGAAGTAGAAGCTCAATCAAAGCCGGCTGAAGATGCTAAAAAAGCGGCTGATGCAGCAGCTGAAGAAGAGGCTAAAAAACAAGCAGAATCATCTGAGCAAATAAGTAAAGAATCTTCAACACAGGAGGTTGAAAAAGTGGCTGACAAACCAAAAATAGGATATATTCACATGAGTGGTTGTACTGGAGACGGTATGTCATTAACTGAAAACTATGACATTCTCTCAACCTTACTCACTGATATGGTGGACATTGTTTACGGAACAACTTTAGTAGATTTATGGGAAATGCCTGAAATGGATTTAGCATTAGTCGAAGGGTCTGTCTGTTTACAAGATGAACATAGTATTAAAGAACTTATGGAAGTAAGAGAAAAATCAGGATTAGTTTGCGCATTTGGATCTTGTGCTATGACTGGTTGTTTCACCCGTTACGCACGTGGTGGACAATTAGCTCAACCAAAACATGAATCATTTGTACCAATTTCTGACTTGATTAAAGTAGATTGTGCTATTCCAGGATGCCCAGCATCCCCTGAAATTATTGCAAAAGTAGTAGTTGCATTAATTAACGGTGACATGGATTACTTACAACCTATGTTAGACATGGCAGCATGCAACTTAGCATGTGGTTGTGACTTACAAACCAACGTTGTAAGCAAAGCATTATGTTGTGGTTGTGGAACTTGTGTATTAGCATGTCCAACCAGAGCTCTTGAAATGGTAGAAGGTAGACCATCCCACAATAAAAACAGATGTATTAAATGTGGTGCATGTAGTGTACACTGTCCAAGAACCTGGTTCCCTGCTGAGCAAATTAAAAAAGACTTAGGATTATAGGAGGAAGTAAAATGGCATTCGGTACATATAAAGAAGTAGTATCTGCAAGAGCTACTGACAAAGCAATCCAAAAAGTCGCACAAGATGGTGGAATCGTAAGCGCATTATTATGCTACGCTTTAGAAGAAAACATCATTGAAGGAGCTATTGTTGCTGGAGATACTGAAGACGCATGGAAACCTGAACCAACTATTGCAATGACTCCAGAAGAAATCATTGCAGCAGCAGGTACCAAATACACCTTCTCTCCAAACGCAATCAGACTCAAAGAAGCTGTAAGACAATACGGTCTTGAAAAAATCGGAACTGTAGGAACTCCTTGTCAAATTATGGGACTCAGAAAAATGCAATCCTACCCATTTGCTACCAGATTTGTAGCAGATAAACTCGCATTAATCATCGGTATTTTCTGTATGGAAAACTTCCCAAGAGATTCATTAAGAACCTTCGTAGAAGGTAAAATGCACTCTTCCTTAGACAATGTTAACAAAATGGACATTGGTAAAGGAAAATTCTGGATTACCGATCCTGAAAAAGAATCTGGACTTGCATTAAAAGAAACCCACGGATACGAACAAGCTGGATGTAACATCTGTCTCGACTATGTTGCAGAATTAGCTGATGTATCAACCGGTTCTGTAGGTTCCCCAGATGGCTGGTCCACTGTATTCACTAGAACTGACAACGGAGCAGACATCTTTACCGCAGCTGTAGAAGCTGGAGTAATCGAAACCAAACCAATGGATGATGTAAAACCTGGTTTAGAATTACTCGAGAAATTAGCTAACGGTAAGAAAGACAAAGGTCAAAAAGAAATCGAAAGAAGAGTCAACATGGGACTTCCAAGTCCTTTCTAAACTCTTTCTTTTCTTTTTTCTTTTTATCTTTTTTTTAGGCAATTTTTAATTGTTCGTATTTTTATTAACTATTTTTTCTGTTCTTTGCTTTTTTAATTATTATAATAAATATCTGTTTTTCATTCTATTTTTCAAATCAATTTCCTTAAATCAATTTCTTAAAAAGATTATCAAATAATTAATATATAATAAAATAAAAAAATTAATCTATAATATAAATTTTATTTGCAAAAAACTAAATTCAATTTAAAATCATTTGGTGGAATTATGAAAAAATTAAGTAAGATTTGCATATTGTCAATCATAATAATCTTTTTAAGCATTTCATTTGCAAGTGCATCTACTGTAGATAGTGACAATATTCAAACTTCTGTTGATGATGTGGATATCCAGGAAATTTCAATTGACGAGGTTTCCTCGGATGAGGAAAAGGATGATCTCTCAGCAGTTTCTTATTCTAACCAAATGGCTGATGAAGATGGTGAGGATGAACTTATTGATGATGGGGATATTGCTCAAAATGATCTTCTATCAGCAAGCCCAAGTGGAAATGTGCATAAGGTAAGCCCTTCCAACTATTCAAAATATTTCAAGAATGGCTATGTGAATACCTCAATTGTCAAGTCAGGAGACATCATTGACTTGTCTGGAAACTTCAATAAGGTGAATTTTACTTTTACAATCCCGTGTTCAATCACAAGCAGTCTAAAGAATGCTTACCTAACCAATTGTGTAGTGAAATACGAGAATGTGAACTCCTCAATCTATTCAAATGTTTCCAATTTAAAATTTACAGTAAGCCTTGAGAAGCATCCTTGCATATACGTTGTTTCCTCAAGCCATGTAAACATCTTCAAATGCAATGCCTATTCCACTGGTGCAAACAGTAATCCGACCCTTTTGGTAGGTTCCACCTATTGCAATATCCATGACAATGTCTTTGAAACAACATTCACTGGCTATATGAACATGTCATGGAAACGTGCAGGAATCTTGCTTGGAGAGTCTCACTACAACAACATTTATAGAAATGATGTGACTATAAAGGATTCAAATGGAATATACCTAACAACTTATGGGTTTGAAAAGTCCAATTACAACAACATTTACAACAATACCATAAGATCCTCTGCAATCAGTGAAGATAC
>JAGCLR010000134.1 GCA_017646885.1 Methanobrevibacter sp.
ATGTGCCATAAGAGAGTCTACAATAACCAATCTTACATTAACACCGCTTTGGATTAATTCATTTATCTTTTCAGCCATTAAAATTTGGTGAGAAGAGTTGAATGCTCTTGCAATGTGGATTTTTCTTAATACTTCTTCACGATCAAGTCCGAAAGCGTCAGCTATTTGTTCCACCCTTTCAGGTCTGAAGGTGTTTTCTGTATCAATGAATACACATTCACCATCTAAACCGCCTTTTTCTTTAGGCAATTGAACTGTAACAGCCAATTCATGGGAAATTTGACTTTTACCTGATCCGAATTCACCGAAGACTTCAGTGATTGCTTGAGTTTCGATTCCACCACCGATTAACTCATCAACACCTTTACTTCCAGTAGTTATACGGCCAACATCACGTCTTCTTTCCATTACATCAAATGCTGTTTCAAAATCAATTTTCTCAGCTCTACGTGCTGCTTCAATAACCTTTTCAGCTACTCCTTCACCGATTTCTGCCTTAACAGCCAATTCCTTAGCAGTGGCAGTAGCCAATCTCATCATATCAGCAAAACCAGCTTCTCTTAATTTTTCAGCTGTTTTTTCTCCAACGTTAGGTAATTCTTCAAGTTCTACCATAATTATCAACCCATTAAATAAATTTTATTAAAGTTCATCAATTTCAAATACTTCTAAATTATTAAAATAATATTTTTGAATTTTATAATAATAAAAATTAAAATGAATAGAAAAACTTAATATTCATTTTTGAAAATTCTTTTTGGTCTAAGTTTTATCTCTTCATCATAATTGTTATAAGTAATATCAGCAAGCAATTCTAAGGTATTGCCATCAATATCCATCACTTTAGTTTCCATGAATCCAAAGTCTCCGTCTCCTTCCTCATATAAGGCAACGATATCATCATGTTTCATGTCAAGCAATTCTTCTACCAATTCATTGTAGAAGGTTACTTGAATCTCACCTGTATCGTCAGTGATTTTACCAGGAAGCATTAAGAGATATTTTGGTTTATCTATGTAGTTTCCACAATTTGGACATTCTTCCTCATCCTCATCTTCAATATTGTGGTTACAGATAGGACATTTTGGAATTAGCATCCTTTGGATATAAGGTTCTGAGAATATACCTTTTACCCTTACATTTCTGTCTTCCAATTCAAGACTTGCAATGTCCTTAGAAGTGTATAAGGTTTCTTGCAATTCTTCAATGTCTGGAAGGTTTTCCAATTCCTTGTAGGAAGGTTGCAAAATGTTTGTAGCATTTCCGATGGATAACTCTAAACGGTTGGATCTGTCATTATAGTTTATACGTGGATTTTGGATTTTGATTGCCTCATTGATGTCATAAGGAATTTCAGTCTTGTCATCCCATAATGTTACTGCTATAAATCCGGAAACATCACCAACAGTCATGTTTCTTACACGACCTTTAGTACCGTCCTGTCTTTCAAATTCACGAATGTCTTCAAGTTCCAAGATTCTTGCTACAACCTTGACATTCATGTCATCTTCATCTAAATCATCGATTTTCTTGGTTACATAAATTTGTTCTTCCAATTCTTCAAAGGAAGGCAAATCAGATGATTCAGCATCTGTAAGTTCAATCACTCTGGTTGTTTTGCCAACATTGAGCTCAACTTCATACATTCCAAGTCTGGTTCTTGCGTTTTCAACTTGATATGCTTTACCAATGCCATAATCCACTTCTGCCTTGTCATCCCAAAATGAAATTCTGACTTTTCCAGTGGAATCCGCTATATCACCAGAACGAACAAAACCAGTTGTGCCATCATCTCTTTGGAAGGAATGAGAATCGTTGATTGTTATTAATCTACCGATGATGTCAACTTCTTCTCCATCATCTTCATGATCTTGAACTTCACTAATGGTTATTGGGCCTAATTTGCTTGTAATTTCATTTAAGCCTTCAATTAAATCTTGATTTTCATCAGGATTGACTCTTAATTCAGTGTTCCAGTTTGTATTTACCCTATAACCGCTAGTTGCATAATCGTCATACTCAATATTTCCGCCGATGACCTTAAGAACATCTCCTTTAGACACTTTAAGTTTAGTGTCATCACCCCAGAGAGTAACTCTTATGGAACCGGTATCATCTGTAATTTCGATGGATTTAACATAACCTTTGGTTCCATCCTGCCTATCGAATGTAATAGTGTCTTGGATTTTAGTTACAATTCCTATTAAGCTAACATCTTTGATCTCTTGAGCATTGCCAATTTTTATGATGTTCTCTTCATATTCAGGAATATCGAAATCCCCTTCAACTTTAAGGATTCTACCATCCCAGTGGGATATTGAAAGCTCACCATTTCTTTCTCTGGATTGTTCATTGAGAATCTTGACAATATCTCCTTCTTTCAAATCAAGGCTGCTAACTAATTTTACGTCATTGTTCCATAAGGTATAGGAGATTTTACCTGTGCTGTCTTGGATTTCAAGAGAGGTAACTTTTCCTTTCTTACCATTGCTTTCATAAGTGTGAGGAGCAGGTGCTCTGATTAATCTTCCGATGATGCTTACTTTCTCATCAGGAACAATATCGGAAATTGAGATAATATTTTCCTCATAAACTGGGAAGTCTGCAATGTTATCAGGCCAGTTTTCACTTGACTCGTCAATTGTTCTAAGCAAGGATCTAGGACGTAACTGGAATTCTTTGCCTCCTCTGAATCCATCTTTACAATCTATTTCGGAAATCTCTACAATATCCCCTTCAGAGATATGCTTAAGATGTTTGATGTTTTCAGTCCAAAGGACAAGTCTTACTTCACCAGTATTGTCAGCAATTTGCATGTTTGCAAGCTTTCCAGCATCTCCTTTTCTTGTAGTAAATATTTTTGGATTAGAAATGGCCATAACCCTTGCAATAACGCTGAACCCTTGATTTCCAGGTTCAACTTCAGCAATAGTTTTTGGAGTTTCTACATCAAAACCAGTTTCAGGTTCTGTTTTTTCTCCAGTAAATGGATTAACTACCATGTCTATGAAATCTTTATCACTGAAAAAAGAAGCATCTTTGTACTCATCTTTAACTTTATTAAATTTATCTATGAATTCTTCTTTAGATATGTCATCTTGAACTTTTTCCCAACCTTCTTTAATGTATTGGAAATCTTCTTCACTTATATCCTCAGCCAAATTCATTCCATTGAAAAATTCTTTATCCATACCAAACCCTCGTATTTTTTTTAAATTATAAAGTCAGTAAAAATAATCTAATAAAATAAAATAATCTTCTTAATTTGGACAATTTCATTTTGTATTAATTTGAAATTAAGTTTGATCATTGATTTTATTACAATTTTTTCAAGTTAAATTATAATTTAATTTTTGCTATATATAATAATTAAGACAGAGCATTTGAAAACTAATAGTGCTATTTCAAGTGAAAAAAATATATCAGTTTTCAACTGCCTTTTTAAAAATGTAACCATATAAGATATTTAAATAATGAAATAAGAATAAAATATTAAATAAAAATAATATAAAATAAAATAAAGAATCCGCAATGCAAAATCTTGTTTAAAAAACTTTATTTTTAAATCATTAAATTTAATTTTTTAACCAGTGAATTCATTATAATTATATATTTATAATCTATATTATTTTAATATTTTTAAATCATCTTTTCATCCGATTTTTTCCGAATTTTTTATATAAAAATCATATTAAAATCTTATCAAATCATGTAAAATTTCTATTTAAAAATC
>JAGCLR010000135.1 GCA_017646885.1 Methanobrevibacter sp.
GCTGTTAATCTTGGATATGATACTGATACCACTGCATGCATTGTTGGAGGATTAGCAGGAATCTATTATGGATATGATGACATTCCTACCGAATGGATAAATCAATTAGTTAAACTGGATTACATTGAAGATTTAATTGAAAATTTTGCTTTAGAATTAAATAAAAATATTTAAAGGGTGATATGATGGAACATGGATCAGATAACACTAAATTAGAAAAATTAATGGAAGATCCTCAAAAACAAGAGGAATTCATAGAAGAACTTAGGAAATCCCAACTTTTCTTGCCTGTCATATTCTCAGAGAATATGTTTGAAGGGATTGAGGATTCAAAACCTGGAGATGTCTTTACACTCAAAGAGCCATCAGGATATGATATTAACTTCTTGACTGACAATAATGGAAATAGGGCAATTCCCCTCTTTACCAGCAGCGAAAAGATGGAAGAAGGAGGTCTTAAAAGTTCAGCAATGGTAATCTACGTACCGGATCTTGCAAATATGTTCAAGAGATTGAAAAACAATTACAAATACATTGCAATCAATCCAATGTGTGAAATTGGTGCGGACATGCCTATTGTCCCATTTATTAAACTGTTTGCTACAAAAGAGGAAGAGCCAATAGCTGTTGATATGAACAATCCTGAAAGTGTGGCCACTATGGTTTGCAAAGCTGCATATGAAAATACTGGCCTTTTTGTTCATGACATCAATTTGCCAGATGAATGGGCAGAAAAGTATGAAATAGGCACAATAATCAAAGAGAAAGGATTTGTAGACATGACCAATAAGATTGGCCAAATGACTACCAGCCACAGATATGCTATCATTTCCAATCATGTAGCCAATTTCTCCCAGTTTGAAGATGGAACCAACTGGAACTTGCATACTGCTGCCCCAAATTCAAAATTCAAGGTCTTGGATGTTTATGAATTCAATGGAAAGACTCAAATTCTCTTATTGCACTTAATCGAAAATCTTGAAGACTTCTTTGTTGACAATGGTTCAATAGATAAGGGATATGTTGCATTAGCTAGAAAAATCTTTGAAGAATCATTTGAAAAAGAGATAATTGAAGAAGTCAATACAGAAGAATGGCTAAAGAGATGCAGTTTCCCTATAGGAATGGATGATGGAGGAAATCTCTGGAATATTGATGATTAAAAAAACAAGAAAGAGGAAGAAAAAAGAAAAATATCATTGATGTTTCTTGTGTGAAAACTCAAGGAACTCAATTCTATTCTCTTTTTTGCAAAATGAATAATATAACCTGAATGAATCTGCAACATAAACTTCTTGCTGACCTTTGCGGTTAGCTGACAAATGTTTGCCCACATCAGGATTTAGGAAGATTTGCTTAATCTTCTTCAATAATTGAGATAAAACGCTTTTATCCAATTTCTTTAGAGACTTGAAGAAATCTTTCTCATATATCCATTCTCTTATTGAATCGCCTAAAATCTCTTGAAGCACAGCATTGAGCTGACTTTCATTTCTAATTTTATTAGGGCAAGATGCATAGATCTTGATAATCACCTAACAAACTACAAGACTTTAAGTCTTTCTTCCTCCTAAAATATCGTTTAGGCAGTATCTGCCTTTATCTAATTCAACCACTCTGTACTTTTTACCAGTTTTTGTGTTTAAAAAAGACATGATTTTCTCCGATATTCCTGTGGTTTTTAAAAACCACAAATATACTCTATTTTTGTTATATATAAAAAAGTTTCTAATTCTAATGTGTGTCATGAAAAGAAAATATGGATTTTTTATATATGCTATTAAAATAATTAAAATAATACTAAATATTTTTAATACTTTTAAGCATAACATATCAAAATATTAATCACAAAATTAATTTAAACGATACCTTTATATATTACAAAAACAAATATATTATTGTAGAATCAAATGGGAAAAAACACCATACATCACAGCCATTTGCTTTTTATGTAAAGGGGGAAGAATATGTTAAATGATGAATTACACCACGATCTTGAAGAGTATCCTGTAGAAGAATTGCACTTTGTGAAGCATGAACTTGTACGCTTGATGAAGATGAACCTTGATAGTGACAAGATGATTCGGGAAAGAGTCAAGGTAGGAATGAACAAGTTCATATACAAAATTCTTCAAGAAGTCTGTATTGAAATGAATAAGCAACCATACACTGTCATTGAATATGAAATGTTTGAGGAAGCTATCTATCCTTACCTCCATGTCAAAGAGATCAATCAGGAAAAGAA
>JAGCLR010000136.1 GCA_017646885.1 Methanobrevibacter sp.
CTGCTGTATTCCGTTTAAAAGAACACGTACAAAGATTATTTGATTCCGCTAAAATTTACAAAATGGACATTCCATTTACTCAAGAGGAAATCTGTGATGCGATCATAGAAACCATTAAGGAAAACAACTTAAAAGGCTGTTACATCAGACCAATCACTTTCAGGGGATTTGGTGAATTAGGTGTAAACCCATTGAACTGTCCTGTCAACACCACCATTGCTGTATGGGAATGGGGAGCATACATTGGAGAAGAGGAAATGGAACAAGGTGCAAACATCGGTATTTCCACCTGGAGAAAACCAGCACCTGGTACCTTACCTGTTCTTGCAAAAGCTGCTGCTAACTACATGAACTCCCAGCTTGCTAACTTGGAAGCAGGAGAGCACGGTTACGATGAAGCTATTCAATTAGACTATCATGGACATGTTGCAGAAGGTAGTGGAGAAAACATTTTCATCGTAGAAGATGGTAAAATCATCACTCCTGATTTAGGTTCTTCAATCCTTAGAGGAATTACCAGAGACAGTATCATGACCATTGCAAAAGACTTAGGATATGAAGTTTCTGAAGAAACCATCTCAAGAGAAAGATTATACTTAGCTGACGAAGTGTTCTTCACTGGAAGTGCAGCAGAAGTTACTCCAATCCGTGCAATCGACAACAGACAAATCGGAATCGGATCAAGAGGCCCTGTAACCAAAGAATTGCAAGAAAAATACTTCGATGCAGTATACGGCAGATCTGAAGACATTCATAATTGGTTAACTTATGTCGAATAGACATGAGTTAATTTAATTTTTTTTAAATCTTTTTTAAACTTAACTAATTTAAAATTTTTATAAAAAAATAAACGAGTTGAAATAATGGACATTATACAAGCAATAATCATTGGACTTGTCCAAGGATTGACTGAATTTCTACCGGTGAGCAGTTCTGCTCATTTGATCTTTGCCCAACAGGCATTAGGTGTTGCTGATGTAGGGCTCGCTTTTGATGTATTATTACATGTAGGAACTCTTGTAGCAGTTATAGTATATTTCTTTAATGATATTGTAAACATGATAAAAGGATTCCTTTTAAGTCTTGTTGATTTGAAGGATGGAAACTTCATGGGGGAACTCAAAAAAGACCCTTATAAGAAATTGGCTTGGCTTACAATATTAGCCACTATCCCTATAGGTATTGTAGGAGTCTTGTTTAACGATATCGTTGAATCAATGTTTCAGGGATTAACCGTACCGGCATTCCTATTATTGATAACTGGTTGTCTTTTATATGTATCTCAAAGAATGAACAGCGGCAGAATAGATGTTAGAAACATAACCCTTAAAGAAGCGCTTATCATGGGATGCGGACAGGCATTAGCTATTTTGCCAGGGCTTTCCCGTTCAGGAACCACAATAGCTGCAGGATTGTTTGCAGGATTGGATAAGGAATTTGCTGCTAAATTCAGTTTCATATTATCAATTCCAGCAATTTTAGGTGCAGCGGTTTTCCAACTCAAGGATTTAAGTGGGGGAAGCATTGAAATAGGAGCATGCATTGCAGGATTTGTTGTTGCAGCTATTTCCGGATACTTGGCTATAAGTTTCTTGCTTAAGATCGTTAGAGAAAAAAGCTTGGACATATTCGCTTACTACTGTTGGATTGTAGGAATTATCGTGTTGGTTGGTAGTTTAATACTCTAATCAACTTAAAAAAAGTTTAGAGAAATTTCTCTAAATTTTACTATTTTTATTTTTTCTTAAAAAAATTTTTCATAAAACTCATTTTAATAGCTATTTTTAATTTTCTATTGTAGAAAAATTCAAGATAAAATAAGAAAAAATAATAAGTATTTTTATAAAATTTAAAGTTTAAGCTCTTTTTAATAAAAAAGCTAAAATCAAAAAATAAAGAAAAAAAGTAAATAAAAAAATATATTGTATACAATTTGCATACAATTAAAGCTCAACTTTTATACCCATGATTTCTCTTTTTCCATGAGCAATATCCCTTGCTATTTGAGCTGCACCAATAGCTCCGGATTCACTTGAAATGATTTTGGTTGGGTACTTGTTCTTGAAGTACTTGTTCAACTCTTTTTCAAAATCTACAGGATCTTTCATTGAACCCATAGAGCCTGTAAGAACAATTCCTTCAATTTCATTTTTGCTCACTGCAATCAATCCTGCAATTTCCATAACTACAGTCATTATCATGGTGTCAATAGCTAATTTAGCCCTTTCATCACCATTCCTATAATTCTCTAATAGGTCATCCTTCATGAAAGCGACCTTATCATCAATATTTGCTATCTTCACTGCACCGGCATGAGAGAAACATTCGTTAGCTGTTCTTTTACCCTCATCAATATCCCTGATCATTTCCAAGTCAAGAGGTCCATGAATAACTCCCATCGCACCGCAACATGCATCAATGGCTCCCTTGATTATTCCATCTTCAATCAGCAAGTCAACGCTGTTGGAACTGATATCCGCTACAATCATGTTTTCCCAATTGGTTTCAAGATAAGCGTTGTAGACAATGCTTATTTTTTCAGGGCTTGCATGATGGGAATAGGCTGCTCTGAACAATGGGTCAAGCCACTCGCAATTCTTATGGATTCCTGGTATCATCAATACAGGCAAATTTGCATTTTCAATTTCTGAATACACTGATGTTCCACCACCAGTTACCTTACCTGCACCGCCAATTGAAAGGATTCCTCTGTTTTCTACCCTTTCCATTGGAAGAATGGTGCTGATTCCATCTCCCATTGCATAAGTGATAATCATTAATTCAATATCATCCAAATCTACACGCTTGGACAATTCTTCAATAGCTGACACTTTTCCAGCCTTACTATCTTCACGGGATATCTTAAAAACATCAAGAACCTCTGTATCATTCATGATTGCAAATGAAATTCCAGTGGTTCCATGATCCATACCTACATATACCATTTTAATCACAAATTTAGAATTAAATTAAAAAAATCTAGACTAATCATTAGTTAATTTAGATATATTTGACATAGTTTAAAAACTTTTATATAAATATTTAAAAAAAACATAAAGTTTTAAAAAGTTTTAAAATGGGAAAAATAGTTAAAAAAAATTTTGTAAAAATTGAATAAAAGAAAAAATAAAAAAAGAAAGAAGAGAAATTATTCATCTTCTTTTTGTAATCCACAAGCAATTCTTAATCTTTTACCGACTACTTCAATGCCTTCTCTTTCTTCAGCAGCTCTCATTTCTTTTAAGTTTGCTGCATCAGTTGCATTTTCATCAGCAAATTCTTTCTTGAAGGTTCCGTCTTGGATTTCACCTAAGATTGCTTTCATTTCAGCTTTAGTAGCGTCAGTAATAACTCTGTTTCCTCTGGTTAATCCACCGTATTCAGCAGTGTTACTTACATCATGCCACATACCAGCCATACCGTTTTCATAGATGTCGTCTACAATGAGTTTTACTTCGTGACAGGTTTCAAAGTAAGCGATTTCAGGTTGGTATCCTGCTTCAACTAAAGTTTCAAATCCTGCTTTAATGAGTGCAGTGAGACCACCACATAATACAGCTTGTTCACCGAACAAGTCAGTTTCAGTTTCTTCTTGGAAAGTAGTTTCAATAACACCTGCTCTGGTAAGACCTACAGCTTTTGCCATACCTAATGCAAGTTGTAATGCGTCTCCAGTAGCGTCTTGTTCAATAGCTACTAAACCAGGAATACCGAAACCGTCTAAGTAAGTGGTTCTTACTC
>JAGCLR010000137.1 GCA_017646885.1 Methanobrevibacter sp.
AGGGTATTGATTATGATACTCTTAAAACTGATTTTATGGAATTTGCCCATAGTTTAGCAGACGCACGTTTTGTGGTAATAGGCGAAACCATCGAAAGTTTGAACAATGAAGACCTTGACTTTACATACAATATTGACAATCCTAAAACATTAGTAACGGATTATACGCAACAAACGACTGAAAAGATCAATGAAAACACTCAAGACTTCTTTTTAGAAGAGATTCAAGGTCGTCCTCTAATTAGCGCACTTCAATTTGAACTGTCAAGCCGTTGTAACGAACGTTGTATCCATTGCTATATTCCTAATGGGAAGAAAAACAAAGGCTTTGACATGCCTCTAGCAAAGGTTAAAAGTATATTAGATGAGTTTGCAGAACTAGGAGGTATTAATGTTACTTTATCAGGTGGAGAAGCTTTCTTGCACAAAGATTTAATAGAAATCTGTAGATATTGTAGGGAAAAAGATCTCAAAATATCTATTTTATCTAACTTAATTGCATTAAAGGATGAAGATATCAAAGCCCTGAAAGAAGTTAATCTTTCTTTAATACAAACATCGTTATATTCAATGACTCCTGAAATACACGATTTTATTACAAAAGTTAAAGGATCGTTTGAAAAGACGATCAATGCCATCGAAAAATTGGTAGCAGCTGATATTCCCGTACAGATTTCATGTCCATTAATGAAAGCTAACAAAGAAGGTTATGACAAAGTCTTGAAATATGCACAATCTCTAAAGGTTAAGGCGCAAACTGATTATATCATGATGGCACAGTCCGATTTAAATACTGAGAACCTAGCCAACCGCCTTTCGTTGGAAGAAACAGAAAAAGTAATTCGTACAATTATTGAAACAGATATTGATTACAATGAAAAAACTTTGAAGCAAACTTCAATCTCGGAAGAGATGGAATTTGATTTAGAGAGATTTATGAAACAACCAGTCTGTGGGGTAGGATACGACAATTGTTGTATTACTGCTAACGGAGATGTATATCCCTGTGCAGGATGGCAAGACTATGTCTTAGGTAACGTTTATAAACAATCTTTACAAGAAATTTGGGAGAATAGCGAGCGTATAAAGGAGTTACGAAAAGTTACCCAAGCTTCTTTCCCCCAATGTTTAAAATGCGAGGCACGCGATTATTGTGCTCGTTGCTTGGTAAGAAATTACAACGAATCAGGTGGAGATATGTTTGCCATCAATGAACATTTCTGTCAGGTAGCTCATTTGAACAAAAGATTAGTAGAAGAATATAGAGAAAAAGGATTTTTAATATGACAACAGCAGAAATTTTAAATATGATTGCACCTATCATTGAAATTCTCATAGCAGTGGTAGGATTTTGTATTGCTGTTCGAGAATATTGTAAAAACAAATTCAACAAAGCAAAAAAAGAACTTATTGAACAAGTAAGTGCATATTATTACGAAGAACAGGAAGCTGTAGAGTGGATCTGTCAACTAACGGGTGAAAATTCCAAAAAAATAAAAATGGAATTACGAAAGCGAGCTCAAAATAACGTTGAAAATATTAATAATATATATCCAAAATTAACCTCAAAGGAGGCGGAAAGACTTGGTTAAACATTCTACATATCTTATTGACTCTCATGTGCACGTAGGACAATTTACGTCCTTCTATATTTCTCCGATAGACCTTAGTCAGTTGATGAATAAAATAGGAGTAGATTATTATGCAGTGTCGTCAACAACTATGTGTGATGAGGATTACCCAAAAGTGCTGTCCGAGATTTATGAATTGATTCGACTAGATGGAGAAAAAGTTCTACCGGTTATGTGGATAACTCCTGAAGGCCTAAAAGGAAATATTGCCTGGTTTTTGGAGTCGAATATTCCATGGCGGTGTTTAAAAATTCACCCTTACTTGCATCCTAATGATTGGAAAACTGATGGAGAGGAAATAGGCGAAGTAATTGATATTGCACGAGAATTATCATTACCTCTACTAATTCATACTGGAGATGACTTATGTTGTAGTGCCAACAAGTTCGAAAGATTGTATTTTAATAATCCCGATATTACATTCATACTTGCGCATGGACGCCCACACAACGAAGCCATTCGTTTGGCAAAGCGATATGACAATGTTTTCGTAGACTCTGCGTTTATGCCTGTTGAAGAGATGAAAAGCTTTGTTGATAATAATCTTAGTAATAAGTTACTTTGGGGAACAGACATGTGCATCCCCCAATATTTTTATCCAGATGTGGACTTAAAAACATATTATCAAAGCAAATTAAATAAATTTCGTTCCATCTGCAACGAAGCAGATTATAATAACATTACCTATCGTAATGCAGCAAAAATATTCAAAATAATAAAATAATAACTTTTAAATTTTAATCATTATGAAGTACGAGTATGTAAAAATTAGTCAAAATTGTATTCCAGGAGGTAACA
>JAGCLR010000138.1 GCA_017646885.1 Methanobrevibacter sp.
GCGGGTAATTACAATGTTTACAAGAACTTCAATTTCAGTATCTTTATGACTGACTATTGTAATGCGGACTGTAAGTTCTGTGTGGCTCAGTTGCGATATGCGAACAAGGGTCTGATGTATAAGAAGGACAAGCTTGACGATAAAGAATGGCTCAAGCGTTGCCGAGAAGTTCTTGAATTTATCCGTCCATTGAATCCGAGCATTTCTATTACCGGTGGTGAACCCACTCTCAGCAAGAATTTAATTCCAGTCCTTGAAATGGTGAATGAACTGGACTTTAGAAAGCGAACAATTACCACGAACGGTTCGCAACTGTTCAACAAGGTCGGAAACAAGATGATTATAGACCATCTGATTGACAACGGGTGGAATCATTTGAATGTTTCCCGTCCTGCGATTAACAATGAACAGTCCAAACGAATTATGCGTTTCAATAACGAGGAAGGTTTCTGTTCTAACGAAATGATGAAGGAAATTTTCCGAATTACGAATGAATCTCCAATGAAGCATAGATTGTCTTGCTTGCTCTTAAAGGAATGTGTCAATTCCGTTCCGAAAATGAAGGAATACCTTGATACCTATTTGGATTTGGGTTGTAACAACTTCATTTTCCGAGAACTTATGGACTATGACAAGGACGCAATTAACTTTGAAAAAACACAGTATTGCGTTGAGAACAAAGTAAGATTAAATGACATTTGGGCAGAGATTGACAAGTATCCTGAGTTTGAAAAGTATTTGAACATTCTCGGATATTACTACTATGTGGAAATCTACAAGTACAAGGGAGCCACAGTTGCTAGTGAATCTGCCAATATGGTTCAGCAGGGGATTGAAGTAGGCAAACATCAGGACCAGGTTTACGAAATGGTATATCATCCAAACGGAAACTTGTGTGCTTCGTGGGTTGATAGCGAAAGGATTTTGGATAAATATGTGAAGTAGTAACTTTCATAAATATAATAATCAACATTACAGGAGATTATTATATGATTTTGGAAGAAGCTACAAATTATTTGAAATCCCAGGGCTTTGAACTCATTGATGAAGGTTCAGGTGTTTCTGTTCAGTCTGTTGTCCGTTATTTGATGGATAATTACGATTTACAGGAAGACACTGTCACTGTACAGGGAAACGAAATCGCAGTATTGTCAGGAAATGGTAAAGATGGTTTCTTGAAAGTAGTAACTGGAGACGATAATCAGGTTTACATTGAATTTCTTGATGACAATGGAATTAACAGTATCAAACCAGGTGCTTTGATTACCGATTTATCCGACATTGATGGTGCTTTAGCCTAATTTAAAATAAATTAAATCATAGGTCGCTCTTATGAGCGACCTTTTTTGTATTTTGTATAAATACTATATGAAAATACAAGAAGCACAACAGATTTTACACGATAATGGATTTATCCTTGAAAACAAGCATTTTGATTTGTGGCAGTATAAGTTACAAGTCAAGAAGTTGTTAAAACCCATACAAATTAAATATGGATATAAGACCTTTGATGCTATGCGTTCTTATATACAGTGGGAAAGTTATGTAGATATAGTAACTGAAACTATGAAAGACAATTTTGAACAAGGTAAAACTCCAGAACAATGTGTTGAACAAATTAAAGAAATTTTAATAGATTCAATAAAGCACGGTGGTTAATATGGAATTAAATGAAGCAAAAGAAGTTTTAAAAGAGAATGGCTACTTAATGGAATCTGTAAAGATTGACTTCAGTCCACTTGATAATGAGTTAGAGTCAAAACGAAGAAATATAGAAGAAACAAAAGAGAGATTCCAAGCATTGACTGACGAATTACAAGAAAAGTTATTTTCTAAAATGAGTGATAAACCAGACATTTATATCCTTAAAGATTATCCATTTAGCGGATATAACATCGTATATGAAAATGATAATTTGTCTATATGTGTAAATAAAACCTGGCGTGTAAGCATAAATGATAAAAAATTCAATGAAATTTGGAGTCAAAAAGACGCAGTACAAACAATTTTGGATAATGTAAAGTAATATGAAGTTAGAAGAAGCTCTATATATCTTGAAAGAAAACCATTATGAATGTAATGCTGCTGGATATAATGGTTTTGAACTTGATTATCCTTCAGTTGATTACTATAAAGAACAAATTAAAATTGAATTAAAGAAACTCGGCTATTATAATATAGATTGGGTTGATAAAGAATACTGGACTAAGTTAATAAATGACTTGTATAATGACGAGAAAGATGTAGAAGATGCAGCTGAAATTTTGAGAGAATACGAAACTGAAGAACAAATGCGAGCCCAGGAAGAACAAGAATTATCAGATATGTTTGATGGTTATTAGTATGCAGTTAGAAGAAGCATTAGAGATTTTACATAACGAAGGTTATTTGACTGAAGAACATATTGCCAAAGTAGGTTCTAAACTTCGTATAGATTTTGACAAATATAAAATCGTAACCAGACGAGCACTTGATAAAGCAGTTGATGAAATCGGTAAACATATTGCTGATGATTATACTGTATGGTTTCCTGACGGATATGAAAAATCAAATTTGAAAGATTACTTGCGTGAAGAAATCCAAAAATACATACAAGAGAATATAGAGGTTTTGGTATGAGATTAGACGAAGCAGAAAAGATTTTAAATAATGCTGGCTATCTATTAGAAACTGAAGATAAAATAGGTGAAGAAATTGGCGACTTTCTAAAGTCATTTGGATTTAAACATAAACCACACAGTATATTTGGTCTTTATAAACCTATTAGAAGAACACCTTATGAATTTTTTGCTATGTTCGGAATGGGTAATTGTAATATAACAGTTTCTTATTGGGACTGGGATAAAAACAAAAGAGTAGTTACTGACAAAATAGATATAAAATACAACGAAGACCCAAATGTATTTGAAAAGATTGAAGATTTTATTAACAGAAATAAAGACCCACATAAATAGTTTGTATGAAAGAAGAAAAACATTTTTGTGGCACTACTTGTGCGAATCCCGAAGTTAATGGTAATACGGCAGATGCGGCTTGGAAACAAGTGCCGATGTATAAACCTAGTTTATGGAATAGATTTATTTGGTGGTTAAAAGATAAGTTTGGTATTGTGTGATATGAGTGAA
>JAGCLR010000139.1 GCA_017646885.1 Methanobrevibacter sp.
CATTTGCATCCTTTACAGGGCAATAATACTTTCCATCTATTTCCTCTACATACAATGAACCTGGAAATGGAGTCCCAACAGGATGAATAGGCTCTTCAAGAATAAAAGTAGTGTATAGTGATATGATAGCATAAACCAAAGGAAATTTTGTTTTATGGCTTATTGATTCAGCATCTTCATAGGACTGCAATGTTGCCACTGCATCTATAAACTCATCCTTATCGATTTTATGAGTATAGTGATTGTCATTGCTCCTTACTTCCTTTAAGCGAGCTAAAAAGTATTTGGCATAAACTCCATGAGCTTTCTCTTTATAACTGTCTTGAACGTATTTGCTCTCTTCAATCAGTTCTGCATTGATCTTCATTAAGTCAAATACAGAGACAGTTCCAGCATAATCCTTTAGGACCTGTAAAAGAGCATCATTGGATATGCTATCCTCTCCAATGACAACATTTGAAAACTCCTTATACATTTCCTCGTTTATAGTCATGAAATCACTGAATTAATTTTTAAATATTTTAGAATATTTTAGAATATTTTTATGAATTTTATTTGAAAAAAAGAAAAATGAAAAATTAAATAAAAAAATAAGAAAATAATGAAAATTTGAAACTACTTATTCAAAATAAATAGGTTCTGGAGGATTGTTCAAGTCAACAATCTTCTTGTCTTCAAGATTTTCAGGCCCATATGGAGTGTGGGTTGACAAGTATACAGTTGGATTGTTTGAAATGAATTCACGTACATTATCTAAAGTCTCCCTTGCTTTTGGAAGATCTTCGAAAATAATGGATAGCTTATTTGCATACAATGCCTCATCTGTATATGTAATGTCACCATGAATCATGTAAAATAATCCATCGTCCTCTGCAATTACAATGCTGTTTCCATTAGTATGGCCAATAGCTTCAATTAAATATACACCATCTGCTATTTTTTCTGATTTTTCAAAATTATAGTAGCTTCCACTAGCATATTCTACAGGAACTATATTGTCAGCATCTGAACCCAAATCTTCAGCTTCCCTCTTGGACATGTAAACTTTAGCATTAGGGAAATTTCTGAGTTCACCAGTATGGTCTGGATGCTTGTGAGTAATCAATATCTTTGAAACATCCTCTGCTTTATATCCTAATTCATTCAATGCAGACATGTAATCAGTTATCCTAGCTCCATTGTGAATCATTGTATCCTCTTCCACTTCCATGTCCGGAAATTCCTTAGGCATGTCAGTGTCTACAAGGATTACTTCATCCCCCGTATCAATTAAATAGTTCTGAAGGCTAGCGCGATACTTAATTGATGGATCGAAGTTTTCCATCCCTTCTTCTCCACCAAATGCAAAAGGCTGTACCATAAAGCCGTTTTCGTATGTTTTTACTGCAATAATTTTAGTTTTCTCTTGATTAACCATGATTTCACCTTGTTTAATGACAAATATCCATAAGTCTTTAATAATATATTAAATTTGTTTATATTTATCTTTAATGAATTAAATACTGACCATACTTTTGTTTTAAATACTTTAATTCATTCAATTCTCATCCAATGCATTTCTTGTAATGCGAATTGCACCTTTAGAGTGAATACGAACCACCGGATGCTCATCATTTTCGCTAATCCATTCCAATTTATCCAAATAAGGTTCAACATACTTAGGTTTTCTTTTTCCAATCACCCTAAACATTTCAGGAGCTTCCATTCGAACCTTCTCATTTGAATCGCTGATCATTTCATAAAATATATCCAAGTTTTCACAAAACAATTCAGGAGCATTTGTTGCTATATTCTCACATGCCCAAATGAATGAAAGTCTAACTGCACCATCTTCATCTTCCTTTGCTTTCATCAATTGGTCCAAATAAGGGATTATAAGATCCTTATCTGCTCTTCCTATTCTTCCCAATGCATTGATAGACCTTTCCCTAAGCTTTGGACTCTCATCTTCCAAGTATCTTGCAATCTCTTCAATATGGATTTTAACTACATCAGGATATTGAAGACCCATCTCTCCAAGCATCCATAATGCCTTTGCCTTGACATTGTCTGAATAATTTTCATTCAACTTAAGAGCAATTTCATCAATATGATCTTTCCAATTTTCCTTATCCTTCTGAATGCCTCTCAATTCATCCAGTATCTCTTTTTCATCCATATTAAACATCATTTACACCATAAGTTAATTAAAAAAACTGAAAAAATAATTGAAAAATTTTAAAAATAAAAAAATAAATAAGAAGCGTTTAAAAAAAAGTAAAGCAAAAAGAGTTAATTGAACTCTTTAGCCAAATCAGAAATTATTTTTAGCTTTTCCATAGCTATTGGAATATCCACTTTTCTAAGACCGCAATCAGGATCTAAAAGCATGTTTTCCTTGCCGACTGCTGCAATTCCCCTTTCAACCAAAGCTCTGACCTCTTCCTTGTCATCAACTGCATTTACAGCAGAATCAACACAACCGAATCCTAATTTCTTGCCAGAGAGCAAATCTGCATTTTCCTCTAAAACACCAATATTCACATTGTTTCCTGCAAATTCACAGTCCAAAATATCAATAGGGAACTTAGCAATCTCCTTAAAGCATTCATTAAGATTTCCGCAAACATGCATAGCCATAGGCATTTCAATTCCATCAGTCAATATGCCGATAGACTCTTTTGCAACCTTCAAGTCCACCATTCCAGTGGATAAAAATGGATCATCAATCTGAACGTATTTTGCACCTGCTTTCTCTGCTGACTCAACTTCTCTTCTTAAAGCATGTGCACAGTCAATGATTGCAGGATTTCTATCCTTATAAAATGATTCCAATCTTGATGAATGGACAATAGTGGATGGTCCTGTAAGCATTAGCTTAACGCCTTTTCTGTCTGCTTCCTCTTTAGGCATGTTTCTATTCTTTATCTCAGCATCAAGAACCTTTTGAGCGTATTTCAAATCTTTAATCATTATGTCCACTTGAGGAGCCCTTATCTTGGATACAATGACAGATGAATTCATTTCATAAGAGAATCCTGGAATATGCTTTACAAAGGAACCTACCATATCTCCTCTTGGCTGACCATCTCCAATAATGTCTATTCCACAGTCCAATTGCAATTTGACTGCTTCTTCAATAGCTATCTTATAAGGGTCATATAATCCAATAG
>JAGCLR010000140.1 GCA_017646885.1 Methanobrevibacter sp.
TCATTCCTTTGTTTCTGCTTGCTCCAAGGCCGATGTTTTCCTGGTCAATCACTGTTATTCTATTGTCATTTCTTGCATAGCTATTGATAATGTCTAATGTTTTATCAGTTGATCCGTCATTGATAATGATAATTTCTATATCTTCCAATGTCTGGTTTATTACACTTTCAATGGCTTTTCTGATGAATTTCTCTTCATTAAATGCAGAAAGAATAACAGATATTTTTGGATTGGTCATTTAATTCACTTGAAAATTAATTGTTAAAAAATTAATTAGAATAATTAAAATTTATTAAATTTAGTTTAAAGCATTTATTATTGCTTCAGCCACTTCACTAGTGCTTGCATTTCCTCCAAGGTCTGGAGTCAAGGTTTTTCCCTCTTCCAAGACAGCAAGTATTGCATCATTCAATCTTTCCTCAGCTTCATATTCTTCCAAATAGTTTAGCATCATGCAAGCTGATAGAAGCATCGCCATTGGATTTGCAATTCCTTGCCCTGCAATGTCTGGTGCAGAACCATGGACCGGTTCAAACAATGCTCCATCCTCTCCAATGTTTCCGGATGGGATCATGCCTAATCCTCCTACGAGACCTGCTCCCTCATCTGAAAGGATATCTCCAAACAGGTTTGTGGTAACAATCACTTCAAAGCTTTCAGGCCGTGTAATGAGATACATTGCAGTGGCATCCACATAGAAATCCTCCACTTCTATTTCACCTTCATAGTCTTTAGCCACTTCGTAAAGTATTTCCTTGAATAGTCCATCAGTCACCTTCAAGACGTTTGCCTTATGAACTCCAGTGACCTTAGACTTGTTGTTGTTTTTAGCGTATTGGAAAGCATAATCGATAATCCTTCTTTCAGCTTTCTTGGTAATGATTCTTCTAGCTATTGCGCCTTCTTCAGTATATTCCTCTTCCTTTGCAATATACATCCCTTCAGTGTTTTCCCTTACAATCATAAAGTCAAGGTTGTCAAAAAGGGCATTGGTGTTTGGATATGATTTGACAGGCCTTAGGTTTGCAAACAGGTTCAATTCCTGTCTAAGCCTTACAATAACATCTGCTGCAGTTTCTCCTGCAGCTCCAAAAAGGCATGCATCTGCATTTTTTGCAAGCTCTATTGTTTCATCAGGCAAAGCTTCACCATTTTTTTCAAGACATTCGTCTCCAGCTTCACCATAATTGAAATTAAAGTCAATATCCAATGAATTCAATACACTAATGCATGCATCCATAACCTCTCTACCAATTCCATCTCCTGGAATCACTGCAATATTATACATTTTATAACCTCATTTGAAAGATAATAATAAAAAATAATTAAAAAATAATTTATCAAAATTTATTCGTTCTTTTGATTTTTTAAGTAATTGATCAAACCACCGGATTCAAGGATTTCAAGCATGAATGGAGGCAATTTCTTAAATTCAATTTCCTTTCCACTTTCTGATATTATCAATCCCTTTTCCATGTCCACTTCGATTTCCTCTCCATCTTCAATAAGTTCAGACACTCCAGGGGCTTCCAAAAGCGGAACCCCTACATTTGTTGCATTTCTATAAAAGATTCTTGCAAAGGATTCAGCTATTACAGCAGATATTCCACATCCCTTAATAGCTATTGGGGCATGCTCTCTGCTTGATCCGCATCCGAAGTTTGTTCCTCCAAGAATGAAGTCTCCTGCATTCGCTTTTGACTTAAAGTCAGGTACCAATCCTTCCATGCAATGCTCTGATAACTTTTCCTCATCAGTGTAAATCAAGTATCTTCCTGGAAGAATAATGTCTGTATCAATGTCATTTCCAAATTTCCAAACTTTTCCTTTCATATTATTCCTCCTTAGGCACAGCAATTCTTCCTTCAATAGCTGACTGTGCAGCCACTTTAGCTGAAGATAGGTAAACTTTTCCTTCTGGGCTTCCTTGTCTTCCCTTAAAGTTTCTGTTTGATGTTGAAAGGCTTACTTCATCAGGACCGATAAGGCCGGTATGGCCACCAAGGCA
>JAGCLR010000141.1 GCA_017646885.1 Methanobrevibacter sp.
AGTAATGCCTGAAAGCCCAGAAGTAGATTTAGAAGCATTAAAAGCAGCAATCACTGATGCAATGCCTGCAGATGCAGAATTACACGAAATTACTGAAGAACCTATTGCATTCGGTTTAGTAGCTTTAAATGTTGTTTTCATCGTAGTAGACGGTGAAGGTGGAACTGGACCTACTGAAGAAGCTGTCATTGCTTTAGCTGATGTAGCTAGTGCAGAAATTACTGATTCTAGAAGATTAATGTAAGTGAATTCATTCACTTATTTTTCTTTGTTTAATTTTTTTTAAACTCACTATTTTTATTTAAATTACTTTTTTTCAAATTTTCATAATTTGTTACTTTGTCTAATCTAATTTTTTATTTTACATTATTGTTATTTTTTTATTATTTAAATTGAATATTGTATATTATTTTTAATAAATTTTAAAAATTATTCAGTTGTATTACTTTTTATTAAGTATTTAACCAGGTTTATTATAATTTTATTAAAAATCATTCAAAAATTTTTATAAAGATTTAAATAATTTATTAATCAAATTAATTATTAGAGATGATTTTTTCCAGCTTATTCCAGAAATGATCAAATCTTAAATAATTATTTAGGAGATATAAAAATGAGAGGATTGGCAAGAATCGAACAAGACGTACTCGGCTGGGTTGACATTGAACTCGATGAATGTGGACCTTACGACGCAATTTGTAAACCATTGGCTATGGCACCATGTACTTCAGACGTACACATTGTATGGGGTCATGCATACATGAGCGATGCACCAAACCGTGTAGTAGGACACGAAGCTACTGCTGAAGTAGTGAAAGTAGGGGACAAAGTCAGAGACTTCAAACCTGGTGACCGTGTAATCGTACCTGCTATTACCCCTGACTGGTTAACTGTACCTGCAGAACAAGGATTCTCCCAACACTGTTACGGTATGGGTACAGGTATGAGTTTTGTAACCTTCAAACACGGTGTATTTGCAGAACAATTCCATGTAAACCAAGCTGACGCTAACTTAGCTCACTTGCCTGAACATGTAAGCTTAGAACAAGCTGTAATGATTTCAGACATGATGACTACCGGTTTCTATGCTGCAGAACTTGCAGATATTCAACCTGGTGATACAGTAGCTTGTTTCGGTATCGGTCCTGTAGGACTTATGTCATTAGCTGGTGCACAAATTAAAGGTGCTTCCCACCTTATTGCTGTAGGAAGCCGTCCAGCAGCTATTAAAGTAGCAAAAGAATATGGTGCACAAGATATTGTAGATTACCACAACGGTAACACTGTAGATCAAATCATGGACTTAACCGATGGAAAAGGAGTAGACAAAGTTGTAATCGGTGGAGGAGGAAAAGACACCCTCTCTGAAGCTTTAGCTGTACTTAAAGTCGGTGGTATTATCGGTAACGTATTGCACTATGACGGTATTGAAACCATCCCTATCGACGGTCTTTCATGGGGTCAAGGACTTGCTGACAAAACTATCCGTGGTGGAGTATGTCCTGGTGGACGTGCAAGAATGGAAAAATTAGCTAATCTTGTTGAATATGGCCGTTTCGACTCATCCAAATTAATCACTCACAAATTCGATAAATTTGATGACATCGAAGAAGCTATGATTTTAATGAGAGACAAACCACGTGACTTAATTAAACCAGCTGTTATTTTAGACGATTAGATAAGCTTTTATAAAGGCTTATTAACTATTTTCACTAGTTGGGAGTAAATCTCTTAACTAGTTCTTTTACTTTTTTTACTTTTTTTACTTTCTCCTTTCTTGATTTTACTTTATTTTTCACTAATTCATTATAATTTCCATTATAATTTTAATTTTTCAATTTAAAATCAATTTTTCATTGTAATATTAGTTTAACAATCTTATTTTTATATTTAAGTCATTTTTAACTGCTTATTTTAAATATAAGTTAGTATAAATTAGTTATTGTATTGAAACTGCTTAATTAAGCAAAATAAATATCGGTGTAAAGATATGTTCGATTTGGTTTTGGCATGTTTTATTGGCATTGGAATAGGAACCTGTACAGGGATGGTTCCAGGAATACATGTCAATACTGCAGGGGCTATAATGTTCGCGTCTTCAGCATTTCTATTGAATTACATATCTGCAGAATTCTTATGTGTAATATTTGTTGCAATGTCAATAGCACATGCCCTAATCGAATTTGTTCCATCAATGCTTCTTGGAGTTCCAGAGGAAGGAACTGCCACATCCATTCTTCCAGGTCATAGGATGGTTTTAGAAGGAAGATCAAAGGAAGCTATTCGCATAGTTTCTGTTGGAGGGTTTGGAGCCATTCTTGTAGTGATTATCATGATGCCCATATTCGCAGTGGCACTCCCCTTTCTGCAGGGAATATCCAAGCCTTATACTTGGGTTATCTTGACTGTAGTATCAGTATATATGATTCGTAAATTAAGTTCAGGGAATATTGCATTTCTATGGTCCCTCCTCCTTTTTGTTTTATCAGGTATATTAGGTTGGATAATGCTTCAAACCCCAATATCTTCAGGAATCTCTTTAATGTGCACCTTTAGTGGTTTGTTTGGGATCAGTACAATTTTATTTAGCTTGAATGATAGCTCTTCAATTCCCCATCAAAACAGATTCTATGATTTGGAAATCGATATGGATGCAATTAAAAGCATCTTTGCGGGAGGAACTGCTGGAGCTATTTTAGGATTTTTGCCAGGATTCGGTCCTGCTCAAGGAAGCATTATAGCTCAAGGGGCATGTGGAACAAGTGATGACAGTGATGATACAAAGAATTTTTTGCTGGCTAATAGTGGATTGAATACTTCAG
>JAGCLR010000142.1 GCA_017646885.1 Methanobrevibacter sp.
CCTCCACCGCCTCGCGAGGGAGCGTTGGGTTTATGGCATAGAGCGACTGCTGCACAAGGTCGATGTGCAACGGCTCGGTGTATTCACGCTCCACGCTTGGGCCGTAGATATAATCGTAGCCCAGCGTATCACGCATCAACTCCAATATCGCATTCTCAAAATGTGCCTCGGTAAAGTGCATATCTTTTGACGGTTAGTTGTTACAAAGGTAATGATTATTCTGATTTCATGAAATCTCTGTTTCCCTTATTGTTGCTATCACTTGTTGTTTCGCCAATTGTTTGGGCTGTTTATTGGAACGTAGCATATAATTAGTTAGTGCTATTTCGTAGCCAATCTCTTTTAAAAAGTGTTTAAATGAAAAATGGCTTCCAAACTTTTCGCCTATAAGATCTATCCAATTCATATATTTCCAGTTTTTGCCTATAAGAAAATATAACGGATTAAGTTTTATTTCAATGGTAGGGCTAAACTCGTAAACACAAGCATCAAGGACATTCATGTTTAAATACAAATTCTCAAATCCAATAGGTGTAACGGAATTAAACCCACTAAAGTTATGTGAGAATTTCAAAGTATAGTTTGGATTTTTAATATACAATATTCCATCTTTCTTATACATTGAAGACTTTTTAGGTAATTTCAGATCAAAATGATGGTATATCGTATCATTACTATAAATCATACAAACCTTACCATTTTCTGATGTAGATGAATTATGATTTACGAAATTCTCTCTATCCATATAAGGCTTTGAAATCATTTCCAAGACTCGATTCTGTAAAAGGTAATCAGATATTTTTTCTCTAGTGAGAATCTCTACTTCCTTGTATTCAACCGAATTAAAATAATCACATAGTTGGGTAGAGAACCATTCGATAAATGTGTATTCAATAAGTTCTCCTACGAAATTAATAATTTTATCATTCCCTACAACTGTCTGTATCGCTTTATTACTATCTTTTGACATCTCCTTATTAAATGCTTCTTCCCATGCTTTTTTATATACTTTATTTTCCGAAAATACAGATTTTAGGTTGCGACACATATTTTCTGATAGATCATATCGTTTAATCGGAATAAGTTCCCCTTGTCTATTTGTTATAAATATACTGTTAACCTTTATAGTAAACGACTTACTTTTATAGAAAGATGATAGATAGGCTATGACAACAAAGATAATACATGCAATACCACATAGTAGTATCCAAATTGAAACGCTTGAATTGGATACATAATTAGCGCATAATGATATACCTGCTGATAATGATGCAACAAGCAGTAGATTCTTATATAAATCTTGCTTCTTTTCCTGTAATGTGTGTAGTGGTTTCATATCTTGATTATTTTACAATTTTATCTCTCCATTCATCAATTTTGGTAATAAAGTATCTCGAAGGGTGGCGAGGCGTTTTATTTCAAAAGAGCAATTTTCGATGTTCTTAAATATTGCCTTGACTATCATATTAAAACAATTCATCTTCTCTATACAATTTGGCAAACATATTAAATGGCTCTTTAAAATATCTGTTTTTAGATTCAAAAAAACACTTCCATTTCCCTGAGAAAGAATTTCTTGTCGGTTGTTTCTAAAAAGCAAATACAGATACTCTTTTGATAATTTAGCATTTGGAAAATATAACCAACCATCATGAATACAAGTATCCAAGCCAAGAAACTTGGGAATGCACGGGGTTGCACTATTTGACAAAACCAAATTCCCTTTTTTCAGAAAAACCGTTTTACTTAATCCCTCCTCTTTTATAAATTCTTTGATTTCTAAAATAAATGGACTATTGGTAGATGTTGCATCAGATATTTTAAGCCAATTTAGCCCTGTATTCGATAGGTAATTTTGTATTGGTCTAGGAGAACCGCCTCTTTTAATGACCATATAGTCATCTAATCTTTTCACTCTCCACCCCTCGGGGATTGGTCCGAGTTCAGAATCAACCATTTTGCCACCAGATGATTTGTAGGGCTTACCCTCCTCGTTTGGAAACTCAAAATCGACAAACCATTGTTTATAGAGTGCTTGGGCTTGGAGTTCGAGGTTGGTGTTTATACGGCGATTATTCTCGATTTTATCATCTATCGCACCCAATATCCCCGCAATCCTCCTCTGCTCCTC